>CAZYDV010000011.1:0-42913 GCA_964646405.1 uncultured Granulosicoccaceae bacterium
CGTCAGCGGCGCGTGGCAGGCCAGGCAAGCGTTCAGATCCTTGTCTGCGACGGTGCCATCCGGTGTAAACGCCGCCATTTCCCAATTGCCGTTGCGAATACTCTCCGGGTGCTGTTCGCCCCAGCCCGGTTCGCGTTGCATGACCGCCACCAGCGCGAATTTGTCGCGAATTCGCCTGCCCAGTTCAGACACAATCACATTGCCCTCGGCGTCTTTTTTCGCCTTGTAGACCTCGGCGACCAGAATCGACCCATAGGGGAGCTTGCCGTCTTCGCCGGGTCCCTGCATCGCGATATCGTTGGCAAACAAACGGATGGTCTGGTCCGGGTTTTGGGTGCGATCCAGGCTCAGGTAGTTGGTGTAGGTGGTTTGATAGTCGGCCGGAAACGCGATTTTCTGGTCGGCTGATGCGGTGAGGTTGCCCAGCAACACCAGCGCGGCTGCGGTGGCGAGTTTTCTCATCATGGTGTTTTTCCCCGTGAAATGAATAAGGTTTACCGCAACATCAATCGAAATCATATATGTATTAATATAACAATACAAATAATATCTCCGTTTCAGCCGGCCTGTGGCGCTACAATTGATGGTGATGAATACACGTAGCCTTATACTGAATCTGCTCAATCGGCGGCCCCGCACCATCAACGAGTTGGCTGGCGAGCTTCAAATTTCGCGCAATTCCACCCATCTGCAGGTCGTGCGTCTCGAAGCCGAGGGCCGTGTGGTCAAGGGTAGCCGACGCAGCGGACAAGGCGTGGGCAAGCCGGCCTATGAGTACCGGATAGCCGCCGGCGCGGAGGATAGCTATTCGGGCGCACACAAGCCGGTGCTGGACGCCTTGCTAAATGTGTTGTCAACAGAGCTGCCCGGCGAAAGCCGCGTATCGCTGTTACAGAAAACCGGCGAGCAGATGGCGATTGATGCCAGTCTGCAGCCAGTGGGTGAGCCAGAGCGTGATTTGCAAAACGCCGTCGAAGTGGTGAATTCGCTGGGTGCGATGGCGGAATTGAGCCAATCTGATTCGACGCTGAGCGTGATCAGTCACAGTTGCCCGATTGCGAGCATGGTGCACGCCCAGCCAGACAGCTGCGCCCTGGTTGCACAATTTTTCTCGAGTGCGACCGGCAAGCTGGTGGTCAGCAAATGCAAGCGGGATCCGAGTCTCGTCTGCCGCTTTACCCTCGATCTGTAAGTCCGCGATACAGCGCAACGCGCAGAGTCGTTAAAACACTCCGGGAGCGAACATGTCCACACTAACCAAAAAACCAGACCCCGAGAGCGATCCGCGCGTCAAGGCGGTGTTCGACGATATTCGCGCGACGCGTAACAGTGACTTCGTCAACAATATCTGGCGCTACCTCGCGTTTGACCCGCAATTGCTGGAGAACACCTGGGGTGAGGTCAAATCGGTCATGGCAACCGAGTCGACCATTGATGCGCAGACCAAAGAAATGATATATCTGGCTGTCTCGATCGCCAACGCCTGCAGCTACTGCGTGCACTCGCATACGGCGGCGGCGAAGGCGCGTGGCATGAGCGACGCACAGCACGCCGAACTGTTGTCCATTGTGTCGCTGGCGGCGAAAACCAATCATCTGGTGACCGCAATGCAGATTCCGCTGGATGAAGTGTTTGACTGCGATGCCGGATGAGCGATCGTTCGATCAAAACCTGGCATAGCAGTTAGCTGACGAATTTTCATCGTCGATTCGGGCGGCTGGCAATTGGTTAACATCGATCAGATTCTGGATTGCGCGTGGGATCAGGCTGACGATAGTTTTTGTGTTAGCTGAAACAAACGGTTTTCTGTTTTGATCGGTGGTCAGACCCTTGTTATCGCCTGATAGTTGCAGCGAGCGGCTGTTGATCATGCACATAGCGGGTCATTGCGATAGCGATCCCAGCGCTCGTTGAATACAGCATCACGGCGCCCCTGGGCAATGTCTGTCTGTGCCTGTTGCCACAGTGCGCGCCAGCCCGACGGATCGCGCAGGCATTGTTCGGGATGGGCGCGTGAGCGCGCCAGAAATGCCGGAAAACACTCCCGTCCACTATTGAAACCGGGTGGTTGATAGCGCAGATCAAAACTCCAGCGGATTTGTTCACTGGTGTTGGGGCCGGCGCCGTGCCAGGTTTGCTTGTTCAGCAGCACCAGACCGCCGGCCGAGACTTCGAGGTCGACAGTTTGATGCGGGCTGACCAGCTCTGCCGGAATGTAGATTTCACCGACACCACTGCGCCCAGGACAGTGTTTGCCAAGCGGTGACCAGTGGTGGCTGCCTGGTACGGCCTGCATGCAACCCATTTTTCGCGTAGCGTCGGTAATCGCCACCCAGACTGTGAGGATCGGTGCGGCATCAGCCGCCTCTGCGATAACCGCAGCGTCCTGGTGCCAGCCGGTTCGCGCCATGTTGGAGTTGCCGCGGCCGGTTTCATTGAGTGTATTTTCCGGTGGCTTGATGCGGGTGTGCTGGACCGGGTTAGAGAGGATCTCGGGGCCCACGATGGTCTCGACGATATCCAGAATTTCTGTGCAGGTAAGCAATTCGAATACCGCGTCTCCGGCGTGCATGCCGGCACGCTCGTCGAGATCGGCACGCAGCGGCAGGCTGATATCGACAAATTCATAGGCCTCTGGATCGATCGCAATCAGCGCACTGAGCTTTTCCTCGAACGAGTAGCTGTGCCAATTTTCAATATTGTGATTGCGCTTAAGGTAGATGTGTTCGATCAGTGCGGCGTATTCACTGCGCAGTTTCTCGATCAGCGATGGCTGGAGCACGTTCTCAACGATAAGGTAGCCTTGCTGTTCGAAATGTTGTTGTTGAGATCGGGTTAGCATGGTAATGCCTCGCGATGGTGTGCAGAAATGATCAATCGGGTTGGATCTGGCGTCATCATCGTTCGTCCGGCTATTGTTCGAAACGATTAGGTGAAAAAGGGGCCATATTGATATTTGGCGTCTGTCCGTCAATTAGTTGCGCAAGCAGGCGGCTGGTTTTCGGGCCCGCAGTCATGCCGATGTGCTGATGACCAAAGCCTGTAAATATTCGGCTGTCCTTGATCTCACCAATCAAGGGCTTGCTGTCTGGAGTAGAGGGGCGAAAGCCCATCCATTCCACCGTGCCGGAGTATTCAAGTGTTGGAAAGGCTATCCGGGTTTGTCGTCGCAACAGTTTTAAAGGCCCGCGTGACGGCCCCGCGTGGTGATCGCCCAGTTCCACGACGCCGGCGCATCGCAAACCAGTATCCATGGCGTTGACGCCGAATTTTCCGGTGGTGATCAGCATCGGGTTGTTGGGTGTCTGGCTGGGGTTTTCATAGATCACGTGATAACCGCGTTCGGCGACCAGCGGTACGTTCAGGCCAATGTTTTTCATCAGCGCCTTTGACCAGATACCGCTGGTGATAACGGCTGCCCGGCAGCGGAAGGTGTCTTTGTCTGTCGCGACTGCAGTGACCCGGCCATCGCGTCGATGCAGATCCTGCACCTCGGCCTGTATGAATTGTCCGCCGCGTCGACAAAAGTCACGCGCCAGTCCGGCGACGTACTGCCCCGGATCGATGATGTGTCCCTGACCTTCCAACACCGCCAGACAGTTGAAAGTGCTGGCGAGCATTGGCTCTGTCTCGCGCACGTGTTCGCCGGTTAGTACCGTGGGTACAAGGTTTGCCAGCGCCTTCATTTTCCAGCTATAGGCATCGGCTTCGAAAGCGCGCCGGTCGGTGTAGACGAAGCTGAATTTGCTGTCGTGAAGCCATTGTTGCATTGGCGTGTCGCGCACCAGTGATTTGTGCTGATCAACACTGTCGTAGAGCAACGGTGACAGGTGATCGACAATGCGTCGGGTACCCGCATCGGTCGCATGAGACATGAACTGCCATAGCCAGGGAAAAAGGGTGGGCAGACTGGCCCACTTTAGAAACAGCGGACTGTTCGGGTTGACGAGATACTTCGGCAGTGCACGCCACAGAGCAGGTGAGCTGACGGGGTCGACCGACCAGGGTGCCAGCAAGCCGGAGTTACCGTGCGAGGCGCCCATGCCGGGTTCGCCCTTGTCGAGTAATAACACGCGATGGCCTGATCGCTGTAGCCAGATCGCAGTGCACACGCCACATATTCCTGCACCGATCACGACAACGGGGTCAGCGGCGCCAGGGCTCATGGGTTCAGGCTCCCTGATGCGGATACTGGGATGAGGCGCGTTGCAGGCATAGCATTGATGTGAGCCCGTTTCGGGTTGGATGGTGGGCGCTGCTTTTCGCGCGCAGTCGTTCTCAAGTGTACTGTAACGTACAAAATGTGAAAATGAGCGTTCGTCAGTTTGCGTGCGACGTGCAGCCGTGCAGCAACGTCATTGCATGACACCTTGCTCGCGTGGTCGGCCGTGGTTTGACCCTCTTATCAAGCGCCTCAACGCAGTTGCACAGTTGCCCCCCCGGCCGCTGGATGGCTCTCGCAGAGTCGGTTGATCAAAGTACTCAAACTTCGGAAAATGAACGCAGCGACAAAACGTTCAATAAATGTCGTAGAAATTATGCGCTTTGATCAATCCACTCAATCGTTGTAGTTTGCATGGCACGGTGCACTAGCTTTCAGAACGATGCAATCGGTTCGCCGAACAGCGACTCCTGCGGAATGATCCCGAGCCCGGGTCGATCGGGACAGCTAATATGTCCGCCGACGACATCGATGCTGTACTCGGGATCGTAGTGGCCGTCTATATAAGGAGCAGCCAGCCATACGCCCTCAAGCAGGTCGGCATTGACGGTGGCGCCGATATGCGTACAGGCGGCGGCGACAATATCTCCGCCCCAGGCGTCGTCGCAGGTGTGCGGCAGGCGGCGGGCTTCGCAGATGTCGCGGAACGCGATCATTTTCTGCAGGCCACCGATACGACTGAGCTTCATACCAAAGCCATCAACCAGTCCGCTGCCGGCCGCGGTGACGACGGTATTTAGATCGATGCTGCTTTCATCCATGTACAACGCGTGATTGATCAGTGGTCGAAGGCGCTGCAATTCTTCCAGGCTGTTACAGGGTTGCTCCATGACAAACGGAATGTGCTGACATTCGCGGCTGACGCGAAGTGCATCGCGCGTGGTCCAGCTACGATTGGCATCAATCGCGAGCCTTACACCGCGATGGCCAATCGCCTCCCACACTCTGTGAATGGTCTCGATGTCGATCTCTGCTGGCCGTCCGCCGACTTTTAGTTGAAGGCGTGGATAGCCCTCATCGACTTTCTCTCTCGCCAGCCGTGCCGTGTCATCAGGGCTGCCGATACCGGTCGCGAAGTAGCTTGGAACAAGGCTGTTTGCAGTACCTCCCAGTAGCGTAGTCACCGGTACGGCGAGCTGTTTGCCCAGTAGATCAAACACGGCAATATCCAGTGCAGCCCGGGCATAGTTGTGTCCATTCAACAGACTGTCCATGCGTCTGTGCATCGCGAGCGGCTGCACTTCGGTGCCGATCAATCCAGGAGCCATTTCGATCAGCGCCGCGCGTGCACCGGCCGCGTGACTCTCGGCATAAGTGGGGCCGAGCGGGCAGGTCTCGCCCCAACCAGACAACCCGTTGCTGGCAACCAGTTTCACCAGTGTGGTGTCAACTGACCACACCTGACTGTTTGCCATACTGTAGGGGCCGTCTTTAATCGGCAGTGCATGTTGGTAGAGATGTATTTCGGCAATGTTCATGGAGTCAGCTTATTGGTGAAGTCATGACTTTTAGCTGGCTCCCGCACCCGCTATAGCCACGAATGGTATCGATATCATCGGTTCGCGATGATGGTTGTGACACAGCGTGGCTGAAAGTGCGGCAGCCTTTGTCAGCAGGGGTTTTTACTATGGAACCTTAAAAAGAAGTGCGGCGATTCATCGTATTGTCATCACCTGTTAACTCTGCGTAGTGGTTTCCCGAAGGTTTGAGTTTACCCATCTTCCTTTGTCGATGTCGAATCAGTGATTGACTGCAAATCAATCGATGTGTGTGTCTGGGATAATTCACGCGGATCTGGTTGAGACCTGAAATGCCGAGCCGCTGGTTGTGCTGATGTATACACAGTCCATCTGCGGTTGCGCGATTTCACTGCAATAACTTGCACATCTCGCAGTTTTAACAGAAACCGGGCAACCGCAACTGGCAACAGCGTGCTGGCGCTACAGCCTTCAGAGCGAATGCCGAACCTGTGGTTACGCGCTGAAAACAGCACTCGCGGACGTGGTAGGTGCCGATATCCTAAAATAAGAGAACAAAAAATGAATAGCGGTGCACTGGAAGACCTCGGGTTTGACCCTCGGGCCATGAGCGGTGACGAGATTGTTCAGCATCTGGATCGCAGAATCGGACAGGTGCTGGAGCAAATACAGCAAAGCGAAGTCTGGAGGGCCGTGACCAGCCCCGATAGCCCGCCCGAGCTGTCTCGCGAAATCGTCAAGGAGATCTATCTTGAGATCGTGATGTATCAGCCGGATGTGATCGAGGCCACGATTGCCACGATTGCGCAGATGCCGCGCTCTCTGCCAGTCGATTTGATCGACGACATGCTTCATCACCAGATCGAGGAGTTTGATCACGGTGAAATGGCGTTGCGCGACTATGTCGCGATGGGTGGCAATGAAGAATACGCGCGCAATCGCCCGATGAGTCCCTCGTCGTTCTCGATCGCTGCAATGTGGCGAATGCTGTGTCACAGTCGCGACTGCTTTGCCTATCTGGGTGCCTTGTATCCGTTCGAGGGCATCACGCCAATCATTACTGAAAAAGCCAAGGATGCACTGCGCGGCAAGGGCATGCGAGATGACACGCTCAGCTACGTTGAATTCCACTCCACTGAAGACAAAGAACACGCGCGCATGCTGCGTGAATTGATCGCAAAAGTGGCCGACTTGCGTCCCGAAGCGCGCGAGCGTATCTGCTACGGTCTTGAGTACTTTCTCGCTATTTATCCGATGCCGGCCTGGAATGCCGCCATGCAGCGAGCAACGGAGCGCCATCTGAAATCTGTTGCGTGAATGCACGGATGCGCGCGCTTATTCTGTATTCGACGACCACGCGGCGAACTGAATCTGTCGCCGCGCGATTGGCAGAGGATTTTTCACGTCTGTGTGAAACGCGTCTGTCGACGATCGAGAAATGGGATCTGAGCCAGACGCCGGAGTACGATCTTGTCGTTGCCGGCGGACCGACTGCCGGTCAGGGCGAGTTGCATCTGCACTGGCGTCGCGTCGCCGATGAAGTGAGCGGGCTCGATATGCGGGGGTGTCATGTTGGGCTCTTCGCACTCGGTGATCAGCGCCACCATGGTAAGACGTTCGGCCATGCACTGTGGTTGTTGCACGCACTGTGGGAAAAGACCGGTGCGACGATTGTTGGCGAGACTCTATTTGAGGGTTATTTGCCACAATCCTGTCCACAGCTGTGTGAGGGGCAGGTGCTCCCGGGTCTGTTGGTCGATCACATTGCGCAGCGCCGCTTGACCAGAGGCCGCGTGGACAGTTGGGCGGGACAACTCCAGCGGCTGACTGCGTTGCCGTCCAAACGTTGTTTGTCATCGTGAGAAACTACCCGGCCGCTGACAGTCGGTTTGATCTCGAATTGTCGGAGAAGCGAGCCGCCAGTCGTGTGGACGTACGCGATGGAGATGGCCTGAGCGGTGTGATTCGCTCGACCGAAGGCAGCGCGACACATTTGCGAATCTATGATATTTCGCTATCCGGGGTCAGCGCGGTGGTAGACCTTGATCAGGCTGATGCCATTCGAGAAGGGCAGAACTATCCGTTTGTCATTCGTCGAAGCTGGGATTCGCCGCTGACCGTCAACGCCCAATGTGTTTGGTCGATCGCCGATACCAATAGTCGCCGACGTTATGGTTTCAACTTCGTGCCAGACCCCTCAACTGACCGGGTAGCAGAAGTCGATGGTTTGCGGCAGCGACAGATTACCGTGCCGCAGAGCACGCCGATACAGGCGCATCTGTACAAGGAGCTGTTCTACCGTGAACGCTTGCAAGTGGACGTGGTTGCGATTGGGCGCGGCAGCGTCACATTCTCTATGGACGATACCGAGTGCCTGATGATTCCGGGCATGAAGATTGTGCTCAACATCGGGCGCCTGAGCGAACCTGCAGGCCAACTGGAGTGCGAGTTGGTCGACTCGCAGGTAACCACAGCCGGTGCCGAGGTGGTGTGCACGATTTCGGTATTTCCGGATGCGTTGCAGACCTGGCTTATCGCCTACCTGTTGACCGACAAACAAACCACACCGGCTCAACTGCGCAGTGTCGGGCTGCAGGTGAGAAACACGGCCAACCTCTTTCGTTTCCGGTTTGCGGTTAGTGCGCGGCAATATCGGGATGTGCTTCAACTTCGGCTCGATGCCTACACTCACGCCGGCAAAGTCTCGGCTGGTACGGATCCGGATACTATGCGCGCGCCGCTGGATGCGGTGAGCCGAATTCTAACCGTCTACCACGGCCGTCGGTTAATTGCGTCGTGTGCGATGGCATTCCCCACCAGCGAAGACACGGTTCTGGATACCGAGCGTGCTTTGCCCAACGGTTACCCGGCTGATCTGCCGTCGAAACTCGAGATAATCGAAATATCTCGGTTATGTGTTCATCCGGACTATCGTTACGGAGATATTCTGGTCAGAATGTTTGAGCAGATGTACCGCGTGTGCCTGGCCTCTGATCGGTCGTATATGATCAGCTCTGCCGATCGCAAACTGTGGCCGTTGTACAAAGGCATCGGTTTTCAGAAAACCGAACACCGCTATGACCACCCGGTGTTCACCGGAATTGAACACACCATTATTTCCATTCACCTGGATACGCCGTTGCTGTCCAAGGGACTGCCGCATGCGCGTTGGCTGCACCTGTATAGAGATGTAAATCAGTTTATGCAGAACCGAATTGGCTTGCGTGTCAGCGCCTGGCAAAACCTGAAGCTGCGCACAGTGTCACTGCTTGCCGGTATTTCGGCCGCACCGAAGAATGGAGAGTACTAATTGTCGTGTTCAGTACGCTGAGCTAGCTCGGTTCAGCGATTGAACTCGCGTGAAAGTGCTGCGGCGCGGCGTGCACGATTGGCGGTGCTCGGATGGCTTGACAGGTAGTTGTCGCGGGCGGGTTCCGAGGCGTCTTTCACACCGCCCAACCGCGCGATGATGTTGGCAAAGTGAATGGGATCGATACCGGATTGCATCATGTGATCAAAGGCGAAGGTATCGGCCGAGTTCTCGTGTTCCCGGGAGTAGCTGCTCTGGACCAGAAACACCGGCACGCCTGAAACCAGATCACCAATGCCACTCATGTTGCCGAGCGTCATGCCGGCAATCACCGATACCGCAGATGCGCGTACAACCTGTTGCAGACCATGGCGCTCTTCGACGTGACCCATTTCGTGCAGTAGTACCGCGTTGATTTCGTTCGGGTGCTCGGTCAGTTCAACAAATGCATCGGTGACGACGATCTCACCATTGGGTAGCGCCATCGCGTTGGGCACTGGCCTATCGTGGATAATCATCTTGCGAAAGTGCAGACGATAGTTGATGTCGGGGGTGTCCAGGCGTCTGATGAGTGTTGAGAATTGGTCGCGGATTTGGTTCTGCCGTTGCTGGCTGATCTGCGATTCCTCAAATATCCAGCTATCGAGCGACGCCATTGCCCCTTCGGATATTGTCTCGGTGACTGGTGCGGGTAGCGACAGCGCGACGCGGTCGGCCGCGGCTGGAATGCCCCACTTGTAGCCCGCGAAGACGGCAGCCACAACCAGTAACAGGGCGGCGATGGCAACACCCCAGCTACTCTCCAGTTGCCACAGCGCTGTCGCGATGCTGCCGGAGGGTTTGCTCGCGCGAAGCGCCTGATCAACCGCGTCGTTGTCCAGTGTCTCGAACTTGCCGGCCTCGGGCCAGTACAAATGGCGCGTGATATTGCCGACTCTATCGCTGATGCGAAGGTCTGACAGTTGGCCTGATGCAGTCCGCTGGTCAGCTATCCAAACAGTGCACTGGTCGCCATCTATTTCGAGTATCGCGTCGTTGCGAGCAGCGCTGCCAGGCTCAAACCAGTGGCCGGATATTTTCATCGATCGGGCTCAATCGTTGTGTGGTCTGACAGACTCACTTACATGCCTGCTGCAATGTCCATATCAAATGCATCGCCGAATTCCTCGCCATAGGCTGAGACCGCCTGCTCTTGATCGGCGACAAATCGATCGGCGCTGTATTGGCTGATGACGCTGGTGTGGTCGGCAAAAAACCGGGCCTTGCGAACGGCGGCCCACGGATAGGCCAGGCCCAGGGTAAACACAATCATCAGCAGATTCGAAAAGGTCAGCCACCACAGCGGCCTGGTTCTGAGGGTGGATGAAAGCTGAAAGCGGCGATCGAGCAAGGTACGGTTGTACTGATAGTTTCGCAGTCGGGAGGTGACGTAGGCACCGGCGTAGTTGCCCACCGCGATCAGTATGATATACATGACAACCAGCGCTGCGATCAAAAGCTGTGACTGGGCCTCGTCCGAGAGCGATTCGAGGTCGAAGTGGCCGACAGTTTCCATATAATTTGACACCGCATGGATGGCGGTGCCAATTAATCCCAGTGCCACCGACAACATGAATGTCACCGCGATGCCGCCTATGTAGATTCGATAGAAACGGCGTGTGGTCAGATCAGTATCGAACGATGCGGTGCCGTAGCGGGTATTGTCGATCGAATAGTTGGATAGAAGACAGTGAATCCAGGGCCAGCACAGGTACACCACCAGTATGCCGGCGGGTACCAACTGCATCGCGAGGGACTGGTCGATCAGGCCGCTGAAGTAAAGTGCTGCCACCACCGCTGCAGGTACCAGGAAAATGAGCAGGGGAATGATCAGCAGATAGCGATAGTAGACGCCGACCTTGCCTTTGAAACCCAGCCGCACGTTGCGATAGCTCGTCATACGCGCATTGAACAGCGTTGAACGACAGACCGCCCACGGTGTGATCAGGATCAGAAACACATAGGCGCCAGCCACGATATACACCGACAGATACTCGCCCAGCGCGATTAATGCGACCAGCGTGATGGCGATCAGGCGCCCGGGTAGTAGCTGAATACCCCTGGCGTGGTACTCGAACGCACTGTTATCGAGCAATGTGTTGCCGTAGAAATAGCGGCGTGTACGCACTTTGGCCCAGGCCGAGTAGATATAGAGCGTGACGATGCTCAACAAGATATTGACGATCCAGATCTTGAAGTACTCAGCGCCGCTGCCGGTAAACCGAACCGGGTAGTTCACATCGGGGGGTGACTGCTGATCCATGGTATTTCTCACTACGGTACTGATGAAAATCTATTGTAACGGCTTTGCGGATACGCGACCAACTGGCACGCCTGCCAGAACATTATCGGTGCAACCTCGGCAAACTGCAGTTACCTGGCCGAATTATGTCACCGGTGTTTGAGCCGCTATGCCATCTCGCGAGGTTTGCTCGAATCGAGTGATCTGGAATCGGGTTCGAGCAACTTCTTGAACGCATCCCACAATTCCACCGGCTTGACCGGTTTGTGCAACAGCATATATCCACTGGCGTTGGCGGCGAGAATTCGATCGGGCGAGGTGTCGCCGGTCAGTAGCAAGCCGGCCAGACCAGGGTGCTCTTCGCGTATCGCATCCAGCACATCGGCACCGCTGTGTTCGTCGGCCAGTCGAAAATCAGATAGCGCGAGGTCGGGTTTGTATCCCATCTGTACCACCCGCATTGCTTCGGCGAAACTCGTCACCCCGCGAACACGCAAGCCCCAACTGCTTAGTACCATCTCCAGTGTCTCGCGCACCGCATCGTCGTCCTCTACAACCAGCACCTTCCAGTTGTCCATTGTCTCCGGCCCTTTGTCGCTGCGGGCATCGGACGCCTGCGCCGTCGTTTCTGCCAGCGGCAACTCAATGCTGAACTCACTCCCGGTGCCGGGCTCAGACTCGACAGTGATAGGGTGCGAGAGCGCATGGGAAAGCCCCGACGCGATGGCCAGCCCCAGACCCATGCCGCCGCGCTCGCGCCCGCTGCCGCGCTCGCCGTCGACCTGATAGTACTCCTGGAAAATCTGATCCAGGTGCTCGGCCGGAATACCGCACCCCGTATCGCCAACACAGACGCTTATCTGTCCAGCGTCGGTTTGCCGTGCCTCAATCCAGACCCGGCCGGCGTCGGTGTAGTCGATGGCATTGGCGACGAAGTTGGCGAGTATGCGACGCAGCAGTTGTGGATCGCTCACGGTGGACAGTTCGGTTGGTTTGACCGCCAGATCGATGCCTTTTTCAACCGCCCGTATCTGGAAGTCGTCACGCAGCGCGTCGAATAGTTCCTGCAGGCGAAACTTGCGCGTCTTGACTTTGACCACACCGGCCTCGATTCGTCCGACATCGAGAATCAGATCGAGCATACCGAGCAGTGTGTCGGATGAGGACTTGACCGAGCGAATGATTTTGCTTCGCTCCTGTGCGCTGTCGGCGCGATCGAGCAAATCGATCAACAATCCCATCGCCTGCAGCGGCTGGCGCAGATCGTGACTGGCGGCGGCGAGAAATCGAGTTTTGGCCTTGCTGCTTTCTTCGGCTTCGATTTTCGCCTGCCGATATTGCTCCAGCAGTGCCACATTCTCGCGCCGCAACTGCAGTGACTGGGTGTGAGACTTCTTGATACTCAGACCGTAGACGAACAGGGTTACACCGTACAACCAGGCGGCCGCGCCAAGCACCATGCCCTGCAGATTCTGCATGCTCATCAACACGGTGCCGAAGGGGCCCACGGCGCCAAGCAGAAATGCCGCCGACGATGGCGTATGAATAGACAACCCGACGAGTGCTGCAGAACACACGGCGGTGAGCACCGTGGTGGCGAACAACGCGTAGTAGAGCCACAACGGATTGTTCTCAAGACCGACAAACAGACAGATAGAAAAAAGGCTCCAGCAAACCGCCGTGATCGCTGCCAGTACTACACAAACGCGCGAGTAGCGTCTTGCTGCAGCGTCGGTTTGTGTGGCCGATGCAAGAATCGACTCGCGTATCCACCATAGATAGGCAGCTATTTTTATCGTGCTGACGATCGCCACATAGGGCAACACAGATGTGCCAATGGTGACCAGCAGGCACAATAGCGCGAGCACGATGGCGGAGACGCAGGCGCCACCGGGCACCGTTAAGTTCAACAGACGGGTGCGACTGTAGGAGGCGTTTCGCAAATCCGCGATTTGCGCAAACCAGAGCGCTTTGTCCGGGATTTTGAAAGGGGCCGAATTCACTCGCTTGCGTTCCTCGACACGTGAACATCCGGGTTTGATCGCAAACAAACAGACCGGTCTGCGGACAGGGTTTTTAGCTCTTACACCAATTTGGATCGAGCGCTGCGGGGCGCGTGGTCAGTGTAGCATGCAGCAATACCCCGTTTGTACGTTCCCCGTTCGACTGGCGAGTCGCCGCTGAGCCAATCGCGTTGTCGTATTCGGTATAGTCGGCGCAGTCGCGCCCGGCAAGCAGGCTTGTCCTGGTTTGCGGACTGCGTCTGAGTCGTGTGTGTTGAGTGGCGGTGAAATCGATGGCTTGCGGTAGGTTTTTCCCCGCATCGAGTGATTTGCGTCTGCCCAGGGCGTTGTGCGCTGTCTGGAAATGTTTGCACAGAACGAGTAGATTGGCCTGCTTTGCTCTCAAGGCTTCGCGTGAATCTCAACCCCGCTGTCGATCAACTGTCACCACCTCTGATTCCGGCGGCAGCCGCGTGGCTGCAAAGCTACAACGGTGCCTGTGGCCCAGTCATGGATCTATCGCAGGCGGTGCCAGGCTATCCACCGCCGGACATGCTGCTGCAGGCGCTGGCGAGCGCGAGTGAGTCACCGGCTTTGTGCGGCTATGGCGCCATAGAGGGTGAGTCCGTCCTGCGTTCGGCCTATGCCACTCATCTGGCGCTCAGTTACCAGGCAACACTTGAGGTGGAACACATCCATATTACCTCTGGTTGCAATCAGGCGTTTGTGGCGGCGGTGATGGCGGTGGCGCAACATGGCGATACCGTACTGATGGTGTCGCCGTATTATTTCAATCATGAGTCAACGCTTGCAATGCTTGGCGTCGCTACGCGCTACACGCCCTGCGATAGTGATAACGGTTTTTTGCCGGATATTGATCAATTGGCGGATGCGCTGGATGGTGTTTGCGCACTGGCAATTGTCAGTCCCAACAATCCGACTGGATCGGTCTACCCGGAAACGTTGCTGCACCAGATATTCGATGTCTGTCGACAAAAAGGGGTCTGGTTGATTCTGGATGAAACCTATCGCGATTTCACCGATCAGCGTCATCGGTTGTTTGTCGCGCCAGAGTGGCAGGATACGCTGATTCAGCTCTACAGTTTTTCCAAGTCATTTTGTATTCCCGGCCATCGACTCGGCGCGATTACAGCGGGCACGCGTGTGATAGAGGCGGTGTCGAAGATCATGGACAATCTTCAGATTTGCGCGCCGCGGGCGGCTCAAGTGGCGGTGGCAGAAACACTGGCGCCGCTTGCTCAGTGGCGCGAGGCCAACGCCGCCGAAATTGATAAACGGGCCAGGGCAATGCACGCTACGCTAACCCGTTTGCCTGAATGGCAAATCGGTGCCATGGGGGCCTACTTTGCGTATCTGCGACATCCGTTTGACGGCAGAACCTCAATAGAGGTGGCACAGCAGTTGGCCGGGCAGTTGGGTATTAGTTGTCTACCGGGTGAGTTTTTCGGCCCAGGTCAGGCGCAGTACCTGCGCATTGCCTTTGCCAATATCGACGCGCAGACTATCGACGGGCTGGCCGATCGTCTGGGCACCCTCAAGCTGTAAGTCTCATACCCCCATCAGGGCTTCGTCAAACGGATAGCGATTGAGGTTTTCAAAGCCATTTGTCGTAACCAGCACCTGATCTTCGAGCTTGATCGAAAAGTCACCACCTTCCGGACTCACCAGCGCTTCGACACACAGCACCATGCCCGCCTGCAACTCATAGTCGAAGGCGCCTTCGACGAATTGATCCGGATAGGCCACCAGCGGCCACTCGTCGCACAATCCCACGCCGTGCATCAGGCAGCCGTATTTTAGTTTTTGAAATTCTGGTCGCAGCACGTGGGTGTTGCGCGTGAGATCCTGAATATTGACACCGGGTTTCAGCATTTGCATGTTGGTCATGATGTGTTCGTGCGCGTGACGCATCGCATCGACCATGGCGGCAGGCGGTGACTGGTCACCGATCCACCAACTGCGGCTCATATCGACGCAGATACCGTAGCTGCCGACCAGATCGGTATCAAAGCTGATGATTTCGTTGTTGCCGATGATGCGCTGGCCGCATTCCTGAAACCACGGATTGGTACGCGGACCCGATGTCAGCAATCGCGTTTCGATCCACTCGCCGCCGCGTTTGATATTGCCCGCGTGCAGCACGGCCCAGACGTCGTCTTCGCTAATGCCACCGACAGGTATTTTCTCGCGAGCAAATACTTCCATTTCGGCGACGGCTGTTTCACAGGCGTGCGTCGCGCAGCGCATGGCAAGAATTTCATCTGGCCCCTTTATCGCGCGGCACTTTTCGGTCAGCTCCTCGCCCGGCATCACTTCAAAGCCCTGTGCCTCCAGCGCGCGCAGTCCGTCGATCATGATTTTGTCCACCGCGAGCCTGCGATTCCCGCCGCCGTGTTCATCGATCAGGGCTCGGACTTCGTTAGCGAATGCGTCGGCGGCAACATCGACCTTGTCGCCGCGATCGAAGTAGAAGAGATCGGCACCTGAGCGTTGTTCGCGCACCAGAGGATTGAAGGTCGACAGAAAAGGCGAGTTCTTGTAGTCCCAGATCACCATGTAGCCGTCGGCACACAGGAGCACTGCGCGAAACGGGTTGTGGGTGTTCCACAATTGCATATTGGTGCTGTCGGTTGCATAGCGGATGTTCAGTGGATCAAATACCAGCAGCCCTCCATAGTCGCGATCGACAATATGCTGTGTCAGTCGTTGCCAGCGGTACTCGCGCATCTGTTGCAGATTTGGCAGTTGAAGGCCGGCGGCCGCCCACTCTGAAAAAGCCAATTGCGTGGGGCCGATCTCGATACGGTCGTTATCGTTGGGTGTGCCATCGGCGAGTGTGTCGCCCATCGAGGGATCGATTTTGCGCTGATCGCGATAGTGTTCTACAGACATGCGTCGCTTCTCTCGACTCAGGTGTACTGTGTCGATTGTAGCGACGGTGACCGCATCTGGCGCTGCGTGCAGATTGGCAATGATCTGGAATGCGACTCAGGTGTCGCTCGGTGAACGCCTTGAGTGCAACGGGCAAGCGAGAGGTGGCCAATCTGCGAATAAATTTCACAACTGCTGACAAGCGTTGTGTTCTCCATTTCCTGAACGTAGCATTCGCGTCAAAGGACACACATGATGACACTGGCCATGGCCGCGACCGCTGAACACCTGGAAACTGATCTCGACACGGCGCCCGCCGTAGACGATGTGAGATTGGACTGGCTGCCATCCCTGCCGATCACCCGCAAGCGCCAGGTTCCGCCCATCGCCTGTATCGCCTTTTTCTACTCTGAAACCAGCGGCAAGATCTTTCACCTGTTCGAGACCACGCAACTGCGTGAGTCGCTGACTCGTTATTCACGCCAGCAGGCCGCGGCACTGGGTCAGGATCCGGATAGCCGGGTGGGTTGGCTGGAACTCCCATCCGGGCATGGCCGAAGTCGTCTGCTGGGCCAGTTGATCGAGCGCTACAAAGCCTGATCGGGCTGGACGCGACAGCCAGTATCTGCCGCGTCGCAGCAAGCCTTCACTCCGATTCATACTCCATCGACAGCACCTCACCGCTGGCGCTGTAGACGACCGAAACTTCCTCGCGCTCGCCTTCCATTTCGACCTCGTAGACGATCATGCCGTCGCTGCGAGTGACCTCCTCGAACTTGATCTCACCGCCGGTGATAAATTCCTGATCGATGCTGGTCGGTACCGATGCCGGCACGCTGGCTCGATCGATCTCACGCTCCTGCTCGATCACATTGCCACTGGCGTCGAGCAGTACGCTAATCTCACCACTGGCGTCGTCCATTTCCACTTCGTAGCTGACGACACCGTTTTGATCGGTAATCTCCTCGGCTTCGTCGATCGTGGCGTTCGGAAACAACTGACCCAGCGCTGTGCCGATTGCCGCGGGCACGGCGGCGATTTCCGCGCTTGATTGCGATGAAAGAAAACTGCCTTCGGCAGAGTAGGTCGCTTCGACTTCCATGGTCTCATCGGCGCTTTCACCCTCGATACCCCAGGTTTCGCTGACGATCGCGCCACCGGCATAGTTGATGGTTCTGGATCGATCGTCCGCGGCAAGTGCCGGGAATCGAGTAGCAAAGTCCTGACTGATCGCCGCAGGAAAGTTGGCCAGGGTGTCGCTGACGTTTGCAGAGCCACTACTGGCCGCGTCAGACGACACGGCCCCCAGTGATAATGGCCCGGTCAGTTTAATGGGTGCGTCGCCTGCGCCCATACTTCCGACTGAGCCTGAGCCACCGCCGCAGGCGGTCAACAGTGCCGCTGCGATGGGGGCGATGCCGATCATTCGAATACGTGTTGTGTTCACAGATTAGTCCTCAAGTTGAAGGGTGGGTATCCAATGTCTCTGGACACAATGAAGTATCGGATCTCTGTCTGAAGTGAGTCTTAAGATCGCTTTGCGTGAATGTTGTCGAATTGTTGCGCAGTTGCCTGGCAATGTAGCGCGAGCGCCTGACTCGGCTTCCACGGAACCCTGGCGGGCATAAGCGTTTTAGTTGCTTTGATGGAAAACCACGGCAGCAGAAGAGGATGTGAGCCCGATGGCAAAGCGCGCGGACGGGCCGGTCCCGATTGCGTAATGGAACCGCAAATACCACATGGCTTGCGAACTCTCAGCCGTTTCCGGCCTCTGATATCGGGTAATCACACAATTGTCAGGTTGGTATGGCTATCAAATCCGAGTTACACCTCTCGCCCCGCAGGTGGTTGAGTCTGCAGATCGTCTCGCTGGTTTGCCTGCTTGCGCTCGCCTTCATCGCGCCGCAGGCCCACGCAGATTCAGACGCACGGCCAGTGCTTCCGCAGTATGTTATCGATCGCTTTGGCGCACCGCCCGACTACCCCACGGGTGAGGTCAGTGACGACCTCGTCGCCGCACTGGAAACCGCCTTTGGCGATGAACTGAAATCCGGTATCTGGGGGCCGAGCCAGTCGGAGGCGATCCGTATCATCGGCGACTCGGGCGATGCGCGGATGGCCTGGCTGGTCAGCGATGTGATGCGTATTGCCTCGTCATCCGATTTGCGTACCTTGCTCGGTGAAACGGCCACTAAGCTGCTTGGGCTCACATTCGACGATGGTGATTACTGGGGGCGTACGACCAATCACTTAATGGCATGGGACATCCCGGCGCCGCCAAAATACCTGCCCTACAAACGCAACATCTACACGCTTATCGTGCCAGAGTGGGAGAAGATCTTTGTCGAGGGTGATGTCGATTGGCGGCATGTCTCCTGGGGCGGCGTGCGAATCGATGATCGCGCCTATGACACCACCGACGAACAGTGCAACTGCATACCGGCCGCTGATAACCCCAAAGTCACCAGTGCCAAAGAGGCCACCTGGCTGAAAGACAGCGACACGGTCTTTGGTGTTGAAATCAACGGTGAGTCTCGCGCCTACCCTCGACGCATCATGGAGGTGCGCGAGATGATCAACGACACGCTTGGCGGGCGCGATCTGGGTATCCCCTATTGCACGCTGTGCGGTGCGGCGCAGGCGTATTTCACCGATGAGTTGCCAGAGGGTGTCGAGCGACCGGTGCTGCGCACCTCGGGTCTGCTGATCCGCTCGAACAAAGTCATGTACGACCTCACCAGTTGGTCAGTGCTCGATACCTTTCGTGGCCGTGCCGTGACCGGGCCGCTGGCGGAAAAAGGTTTCAAGCTGAAACAGGCCGGTGTGATCACCACCACCTGGGGCGCCTGGAAAGCCGCCCACCCAGAGACGACCGTGCTCGATGAATCTCTCGCACTGGGCCGTGATTTCGATTTTCGCAACAACCGTGACGCCCAGGGGCCGATCTTCCCGATTGGCGACGTCGATCCGCGACTGCCGGTGCAGGAAGATGTCGTCGGCTTGATCGCAGCCTCCGGCAAGCCGATCGCATTCCATCGCGACAAGGCCGAAGCGGCGCTCAAAAATGGCGATAAGATCGAGTTTGAGAACATTCGCCTGGTGCTGGACGGCGGTGGCGTGCGGGCAGTAGATGCCAATGGTGCCGACCTTGGCAGCCATCAGGCGTTCTGGTTTGCCTGGTCGCAGTTCTATCCGGAAACCGAACTCTGGCCGATGTGACAGCGACTCGCTGTCGCTAAGTAGTGTTTTGTTATATCGATGTCTGTGCTCGTGCTCGGCACCACGCACTTGGTGTGGTGCCGGTCACGCGGCGAAACTCGCGGTTGAAGCTCGATTTGGTGTTGAAACCGCTGTCATAAATCACCTCACTGATCAGCGGCACCAGCACATCCAGCAGCGGCGCAAACGTCAGCGAGGCCAGAGCACGATCAGCGCCGCCGGCAAGGCGTGCCAGGCGAGTTCAGGGCGCCACGGCGGGTGTCTGAGGTACGCCCATGCCAGCGGCGGCAACAGCGCTGCGGTGATCGGCAGCAACACGCCGGCCGGTGCCCAGCCGTAGCCATGGCGCATACCCAGCAGCGCAGACTGGACCGCCGCCAGCGCGATAAATCCATCGATATAGCTGAAAGATCGTGTCGGGACGCTGGCTACCGCACGCAGCGCAAGCCAGGCGGCCAGTAATACAGCCGTGGTTAAAAAAGGAAATGGAATCAGTAGCATAGATGCGTTGATCGGGCGGGGTGGCAGGGTCGCAGATTAGCATAATCGCGATTTGCGACGTCTCGAAACCGCATTCCGGACGCCAGATTGTCACTGCCCGCCGACACTGATATCGCACTCACCAACCGGAGATCAACCGTGCGAATCAAATCCGTTTCAAAGTACTTTTTAAGATCGGCGATACTGGCGGCCAGCCTGTCTGTCGCAAGCGCACACGCTGCACCTTTCGCTGCACTGGCAGAGTTCGACGTCGAAGATCCCGACGGACGGCGTGACACTGCCGGCTGGATCTGGTACCCCACCGAAACACAGGCGCCACCAAGCCCTGTGCTTGGCAATGCCGTCTGGGCGTCGGTCGATGCGATTCGCGATGCCGAACCCGCTAACGGTCGTCGGCCGCTGGTGCTGGTGTCGCATGGCATGTACGGCAACATATTTAATCAGGCCTGGCTGGGGCGAGAACTGGCACAGCGTGGCTACCTCGTCGCTGCGGTCAACCATCCCGGCTCAACCACTTTCGATCGTCGACCCGACGAATCCAGACGCTTGTGGGAGCGACCAGCCGACCTGTCGCGGCTGCTGGACAAATTGCTCGCCGACCCTAGGTGGGCCAAGCGAATCGACCCCACGCGCATCGCGGCAGTGGGCCACTCGCTGGGTGGGCTGACTGTCATGCGGTTGGCAGGTGCGGCCAGCGATTTCCAGGCACACCAGGACTTTTGCGCATCCAGCGCGGGTATCAGTTGCGGGGCGTTGCGACAACTCAACATTGGTCACGCTGAGGATTTCGCAAAACTTGCACCCGACAATCGAGACGCACGCATAGGCGCCGTCGTGTCGCTGGATCTGGGTGGCACGCAAACACTCACTGCAACGAGCCTGGCTGAAGTCGAGATTCCCGTGCTGGTGATCGGTGCGCCGCGGGGCGAGCAGATTGAACAGAAAATAGAATCGTTGGCGTTGGCTGCGATGCTGCCGGCAGAAAAAGTCGAATCGCTACATGTCGCCAACACGGGCCATTTTGATTTTCTCGGCCTGTGTACCGATCGTGCGCTGGCCATCCTGCGCGAAGAAGAACCGGACGATGTGATGGTCTGCATCGACGGGCAAAAGCCGCGTGCAGAGCGACATGCGGGATTTGTCGACGCGATTGATCAGTTTCTAAGCGACAAGCTGCCGGCGACTGCAAAGTAGCGTTTAGCAGGGCGAAGCGGTTGCGCCAACGCGCAATCGCTTTGGTCTCAGGCGCGATTGAGCGTATGGCTATCAGGCCTGGCGATCAGCGTTTTTCGAACCGTTGATTGTTATACGGTCTATGAACAGGCAATCTGCCAAGGAGCGCCGCCTCGGTAGGCCGCCGCAAGCGAGTAACCCGGCGCACAAGCGAGGCTAACGTTAGTCTGCTCTATGCGTCGGGTTAAGCTGCCGCCAAAAAAAACCACGACAAAGAACTCAAGGCGCTAAATCCCGCAGCACCTCTGCCGAAAGCATGCCATCGGCAATTTTCACCACCGGGCCTGTCATCGTTGCGCGACAATCCGAGTCAAGCGCAATTTCGATTACACCACCCGGCATCTGAACCCTGATGTGTTCATCACAATAACCCAGTGCGTGCGCCACAGCCGCCGCCGCGGTGCTGCTGCTGCCAGATGCCAGTGTATAGCCTGTGCCGCGCTCCCAGATTTCAATGCGAATGGTCTGTCGATCCAGTGTTTTTGCAAACTGCACATTCGTACGATTGGCAAATCGATCGTCTGTCTCTATAACCGGGCCGTAGTTTGTCGCCAGTGACGTCGTCAGTGTATCCACCGGTATCACGCAATGCGGGTTGCCCACGCTTGCGCGGTAGAACTGAAATGTTGTTCCATACACAGTGATCTCTTCTGCATGAATGTCGGGCGCGCCTTCGGGTTCGTGTGTGAATCTGACTTTACCCATCTGAATCGACGCGCTCTGTCCGGATTCGTGTACCCGCGCACCCACGGTGCCGCCGAGTGTTTGTATGGAAAACGCCTTGTGTCCAACCAGACCGGCGTCCCAGAGATAGCGAGAAAATATCCTCAACCCGTTACCACTTTTTTCTGCTTCGCTGCCATCCGGGTTGAATATTCGCAGTCCAAAGTCACTGGCGTGATCTGTTAAGGGGCCATAGAGCAGGCCGTCCGAGCCGATGCCGTAGTGGCTATCGCATACACGTTTGATCACATTGATGCAGGGTGTCTCCGCACAGCCACGGGGATCGATGACAATATAGGTATTGCCCAGTGCGTGGTATTTGCTGAATCTCATGGATTGTTGTGTGTCTTGTGCTTGTATGAACGGCATTGTCAGGCCAGTAACGAGCGATCCCGTGCCCGGATAGGGTGGTCCGTCAGCGTTGCAGGTGCCTTGATATGGAATTTTAATTCGTTATAGAAATTCTTCAATCAATAAATATTGGTAGCGAAAGCAGGCGGTTACTTCGTCGTTTCAGCGCTTTTCATCCCATAGCATAGGGTGTACGGTGGTGTTTCAGTCTGTCTAACGGAGGAAAACTGATGACTGAATTACGCACGTTGATTGCAGCGTCGGGCGTTGCTTTGCTGTTGGCTGGTGGCGTGGTTAAGGCAAATCCTGCCAGCGATATCGCAGCCGCTGTGGGCGGTGGAGAGGTGGTTGATCTAACCGTAACCATATCCGAGAACTACCCGGCTCACTGGCCGTTTCATCCGCCATTCCGGCGCTGGACGATGAACTGGTTCGAAGCGCAGGCCGGACCTTACACTAAAAATCCGCGCGAAGGTGCTGGTGGTGCCGGAGACACGGTCCAGGAGCACCTGGTTCAGTCAGTTTTTCCCTACTACAGCCAGCAAATGGTGATAGACGAACACACCGGCACACAGGCGGATTTTCCCGCTCACTTCGTGCCGCCAGAGGGTTCGGGGATCGAGTTTCAATCTGCGGCGGGCTGGATGACCGGTGACAAATACCCGATCGAGAAAATGATGGGGCCGGCGGTTGTGATCGATGTCAGTGATATGCTGGATAAAGCAGATGGTGGCAAGAGCCCGTTGATCACGGCCGAGATCATCAAGGCAGACGAAGAGAAGAACGGTGCGATAGAGGCCGGCAACGTCGTGCTCTTTTATTCGGGGTACGATGATGAATACTACAAGCCCTTCCCGGAAGGCAGTCGGCTCGCCTGGGATCCGCTGGTTGGCGGAAATGTACCCGGATGGCCGGCGCCGACACCCGATGCGGTCGAGTATCTGGCATCCAAAGGGGTGACGCATCTGGCGATCGATTCTCCGTCCATGGGCCCAATCGGGCATATGTGGGAAGGCAAGCCGATGGCACAGATGACTCACGTGAAGTTTCTTGAGCAAGGCGGCTCGTGGACAGAGTTCTGTCGCAACATTGGTCAGTTGCCGGCGCGCGGCGCCTATTTCATCTCACTCAGCGCTAAAGTTGTCGATATGTCTGGCGGTTTGACTCGCGCGATTGCGATCAAACCCAAGGGTCCCGGTGTTGGCGGATAATCGCGCACGGCCATAGCGTGCCGGGTCGACGTTTGAGATTGGCGCCGCTAAGGTTGCACTGCCTGTGTCTGGCAGTGCAACCTGATGGTACTACCCACCACTGATAGTCCGTTGGGAACCGACAGTGTATAGATTATTAATCATGTTGCTGTTGTGCATGCATGTGGTGCATGCCGAGCAGGCAACGGAGCTGGAATGGCAGGATTTGTTGCCACCGGTGCAGCCATTGGCCGATGCGCTAGCCGACACGCCGATCAATGTTCGCTATGACCTTGGGTTCATTAGCAAGGTCATCACCGATGCCGACAACGGGCTGATCACACGTGACGGCCCCGAGTATCGTAATGCGATGGACCTGCTGGATCGGCATCGCGCAGCCGGGGTGCCAGTCGATAGACTATTGGCCGCGGTAGGCGAGCGGGATCGCGCGATTCAACAACGCGGCGAGCAGGTCAACAAGGCGCTGGATGGCAAGCTGGTTCGCATGCCCGGTTATGCGCTGCCGCTGGATTTCGAAGGGCGCGGTGTGACGGAGTTTCTGCTTGTGCCGTACGTTGGCGCGTGTATTCATGTGCCACCACCGCCGCCCAATCAGATCGTGCTCGCGCAACTTGAAAACGCCTATGTCGTAGAAGACCTGTATGAGCCTGTCTGGATAACAGGGCGATTGAGTGCGCAGGCAGCGAGTACCGAGCTGTATCTGGTTGATGGCCAGGCGCAAGTGCCAATGGGGTACAGTATGCGGGTGACTGATGTCGAGCCGATGGAATAGGGGCGATTGAATCGAAGGCACTCGCACTTCGAATGCCTTTTGCTTCAGCAGGGGGTAAGCGGTACCGGCCGCGCCCTACACACTGCGATGGTTTCCGCTTTCAGCAGGCCAGTCGATATAGGCGAACGCCCAAATGACCAGTATGTTTAGCACGGGTACAACCATCAGCAAAGACCACCATTTCGAGAAACCGGCTTTGGACGCTGCAGGTCCGAAGATGGCATACGGTATAAAAAGCAGTACACCGACAACAATAAGCAGAATCAGTATTTGCGGAATGCTTGGTATCATGTGTGTTGCCTCAAACTCTGGAAAGATTCCATTGACTTAAAGACAGGATCATGCCCGCGACGGCCAGGCCCAAAAACGGCACCAGCACGAAAGCGGCGAGTCTGGTGTCTATTCCCGCCCGCTGGTAGATTTTGATCGCCGGGTAGAGACAAGCTAACGACAACAGCAGGTCAACCATCAGTTGAAATTGCATAAGTACCTCTCTAACAGTGCAGGTATTGTAGTGATAAATTCAAACGCAGGATGGAAGTAACAGAATTTGACTGTTATCTGGTCTCCCCCTGCAAACTCCCCTGAGAGGCCATGCTGCCTGAATGGTTTTACATGGTCCTGCTTGGGAACTATTCCGTCAGTAGGGCAGCGTAGCATGACGCAATAGCACTCGGGTTTGAATACTTATCGCCACGGCGGTATTGTTGTGAATCCAAGCGGTGCAGCAAGAGGCAGAGCAGCTTGATTCAAGCTGAGTATTTGAATTTTGGGGATGGCGGCTCCATCCCAAACAATCCCGATCTGCCGGTCATGCTGGTGCGTGGCGCCCTGCCACAGTGCAGTGCCGGCGAAATCTGCCAGCACTTCGAGACGTGCGGCTGGACCGGCACATGGACCTTTGTGGTTTTCGACTATCACCATTATCATCACGACGCGCATGAAGCGCTCTGTGTGGCCAGCGGTTGGGCCGATATCGTTCTGGGTGGGCCAAAAGTGGGTCAGCCGTTTCGGCTGAACCCGGGTGATCTGGTCGTGCTGCCTGCGGGTACCGGTCACTGCCAGGTGGATTCGAGCAGCGATTTTTCCATTTGTGGTTGCTATCCACCGGGGCAGACAAATTATACGATTGTGAGGGCGCAAGATGGAGCGCTGGCTCGCCACGCAGCGGATATCGCCGAAGTGCCACTGCCTGTGACCGATCCGGTGTTTGGCATCGAGGGTCCGCTGTTGACTGGCTGGGGCATCCTGTAGGGTCACAAAGGTCGAGCAAAAAACCAGGACGCAGTTTTTTGACCTTGATTCGTACCTGAATATTGGTGACTCAGATCCGCAAAAGAGCTTCCGACACGAAGACTTCACACGAAAGATTCAGGAGGCAATAGCCGCTGCGCCGACGGGCAGGCTAGGTAGCAACGCAGCACTACAGGCTATTGACGATCTAGCCACTCACTATAGCGATGCAAACGAATTTGCCCAAAACCCAGACTTGCGAACCCCGGGTATTGCAAACTATTTTGGTTTGAAACTATGGTTGGTCAACCAGGATGAAGGCCTGATTTTATGCATTTCCTCATGTGGTTGTCTGTCTGATGTACAAATGTTCTTCACCTGGTTCGATCCCGAGCCCAAGGATTAGTTACGTTTTTAGACTACCTAGATATAGGCAATTTTGGTCGGCTTGACGATCGCTTGCACATCTACTACGAGGAAGTTGTCTACGATGAAGAAGTCGCTCATAGTTCCACTTCATTCGACGAAGTTGCAAAGGTGGTGTCTGTGGCAAACATCAGAAGCGAATCAATAGTCTCAGTTCTGTCAGAAACACCTAGAATAGATAAAAGAACCAATCGTCCGCTACCCTCTCAGTTGAAGAAATCGGATTCGAAATAAGGCTATTCGACAAGAGCTGGTTTGCGAAATCACTCAATGGTCGCCTGCCTTCTTCAATCTCTGTCCTTTCGATTCCACTGCCAAATCAATCGACCGCCAATCAACATGTTCCGATCTACTCTTTAAACGACTGGCCCATCAGTTGGTTCTGAAGGAATACTTTCATTTAGCACACTTGTATGGAGGTGATTCCTCAATATCTTTGTCAGTCAGGTACTGGCCAGATTCCGTTCTCCTGGTTTCTATCAGGCAATAGTACAACATCGTCGTTATAGAGCGACCGAACCAACAGGCTGCGTGTAAAAGGTTCCAAATATTTCTGGTAGCGTAGTGGGGAATTGCACACGGGATTAAGGTTTGGCGCTATAGTACGCGGAATGCCTTTAACTTCAGCAAACAATATGTTTCGTATACTTGTCGTGGCGGTATGTCTGATAGCAGGGATAACGAGTTATGCTCAAACTGCACCGAGCACATCTGATGTTGCAGGTTACTCTGGACTTCACCTGGCGGCTTATCAGGGGAATACTGTCGAGATCAAAAGGTTGATATCACAAGGCGGTGATCTGGATGGTCGCGACCAGAATGGTCGTACGCCGGCTCATGTCGCAGCCTTTGCTTCGAATGATGACGCGCTCCGAGCCTTAGCCGAAGCCGGTGCGGATATGAATGCATTGGAAAATGATGTTTATGATGTCTTGACTATTGCTTCAGTTGCCAACGATCCTGAAATGGTATCACTGGCTCTGGAACTCGGCAATAAACCCGATCTCGTCACCAGTGTTTACGATGGTACCGCTTTGATCGCAGCTGCACACCTTGGCCACCATGAGGTAGTCAATCGTTTGGTCTCAGCGGGTGCGCCGCTAGATCACATTAATAATCTGGCCTGGACAGCGCTGATCGAAGCGGTGGTGCTGGGGGATGGTGGCGTTGACCATATTAGGACTGTACAAATACTGGTAGAGGCGGGAGCGGATAAATCAATCGGTGATCGTGACGGTGTCACACCGTTGGAGCATGCGAGAGCTCGTGGCTATAGGGAGATGGTTGAACTTCTAGAGGACAAATAGGTGGTTGCTGCTGATTACCGAGTCAGTCCGGTTGAGTGACACGCGGTGGCCTGTTTGTGTTGCCTTTCAGTTTTCGGGATTGCGCTAGCTGCAATGCGCGATCAATCTGCATCTGGGTCCAATCGCCTGGCATCACGCGAAAAGCACTGTCTGCCAGAGCCTCGATGATCAATATCTCGTTTCACTACCTGCTGGATCGCGCCATAATCGATGTGGTGCAGCACCCAGCACTTGGTGGCAACATAAACGGGCCATCATTGATTCGGGTACCGGATTGGGTGGCCAATCCACTTGCTCGTTTTTACCTGTATTTCGCGCATCACGAGGGGACAAGCATTCGCCTGGCACTGGCGGATCAGCTCGAGGGGCCGTGGCGTATACATGAGCCGGGTGCGCTTGACTTGGCGCAAAGTCTGTTTTGCCAGCATCCGCCGGCGCCTGCCGATACGCACTCCGATGTGCTGGCGGCGATTGAGGCAGGGATGGAGGGTGACTACCCGCACATCGCATCGCCTGACGTACACGTGGATCATAATCGTCAGAAGATCCTGATGTACTTCCACGGACGCAATGAGGATGGTACGCAGCAGACACGTTTGTCGGAGTCTGATGACGGGCTGGCTTTTCGTGCGATGCCGCCGTTGCTGGGTGATTCGTACTTCAGAGTGTTTGCGCATGGTGACAACCACTATGCGATTGCCTGGGGCAGCGTGTTTTATCGATCAGTGGATGGCGGGTGCAGCTTTGATCCTGGTCCGCGCCTGACCGATGACCATTATCGTCATGGTGCGGTTCTGCCGGTTGGCGATGCGGTGTATGTGATCTGGTCTCGTGCGGGTGATTGTCCCGAGTCTTTGTTGATATCCAGACTGGATGACTCGGCGGGGCCGACAAACTGGCGGCAGTGGCGGCTCACATCCACGCAGGTTTTGCATCAGCCGGAACGCGCCTGGGAGGGTACGGATGAACCGTTGCAGGCGTCCACCTACGGTGGCTGTATGGCGCCGGTGCGGGAGGTGCGCGACCCTTGTATCTATCAGGAGGACGGTGTCACCTACCTGTTGTATTCGGTCCGTGGTGAACAGGGAATCGCGATAGCCCGGCTGGATATTACTGATTGATGGGCGTGATTACAGCTCTTTAATAAATGCCATTAGGTGTTCGGCAACGATATCGCCTGCTTCCAGTAACAGCGAATGTTTGTAGTGCGGCAGGATGGTTAGCTTCGAATGGGGCAGGGCTTCGTCAATCAGGCGATTGAGTCTCGGGTTGCAGCCGCCGTCATTTTCGCCGGTGAGGACCAATGAGGGTGTGGTGACTTCGTGCAGCCACGGTGCCATCTCAGTGCCGGCGTAGATGCGAAAGACGTTCAGGAACACATCGGCGTTGGTGCCAATCACCTGCTGCAGACGGCGTTCGACGACATCGGCATGGCTTTCGATGAATTCGTCGGTAAACCAGCGATCGGTGAGGGTGGGCAGAATGTCGGGAATGCCATGTTCTTCCATTGCCTTCACCACGCCCCAGACTTTGGTGCTGTCGTCTGCGGTGCGAAACGCCGCTGTCGATAGAATACCCAGCGACAGAACCCGATCCGGACACTCACGCGCATAGGCCGGGCCGATCATGCCGCCCAGTGAATGTCCGGCTATGTGTGCCTGTTTGATGTTCAGGCGTCGCTGCAACGCGCCGAGATCGGCAACCAGTTCTTCCAGGCCGAATTCGCCGTCGGTGACGGGCGATTCACCGTGGCCGCGCAAGTCGTAGGTGATGACGGTGAAATGCGGTGTGAGCACCGGTAACAGCTTCGCCCAGGTGTTGCGGGCCGCGCCGATGCCGTGGACCAGAATCAACGCCGGTCCGCTGCCCGCTATGCTGTATTCGCAATCGATCGGTTTGGCCATGTGCCCTCCGTTATCCGCTGATGTTGGGTGGTGCTGCCGGTTTCATTGCGCCGCAGCAATGGATTTCACGCCAGTGAACTGCGGCATGACCTCTTCGGCGAAACACTGAATGGAATCGAGCGTCTGTTGCGCGTCCAGTCCGAAATTTGGATTCAGGATGACGCGATCGATGCCCAGTTCGGCGTAGGGAGCGAGCTTGTCAATCAACTCGGCCGGTGTGCCGATCAGCAGGCTGTCGGCCAGTTCGTCAATCGGGGTGGCGCAGGGCAGTTCGCGAATCATACCGTTGTCGACCACGCCCGGGCCTGTGAAGATGTTGTCGAAGCGGCCATAGTATCGGTGTGCCTGTTCGATTTTCTGTTGCCGTTCGGCCGGTGATTTCGCCACCTGCGATACGCGTGACAAGGTGAGTGTGAGGTGGTTGCCCTCTGCCCCCAGTTCGCTTTTGGCGCGGTTGAACGCGTCTACCTGATCGACGAGTAACTGATGTTTGCCGGACAGGGGTGTGGTCTGGATGTGAAAGCCTCGTTTGGTGCAGTGGTAGATGCCTTGCGGATCCATCACCGCCATCATAATCGGCGGGCCACCGGCGCGGATCGGGCGGGGCATGATGGTGAGAGGTTCGAATTGATAGTACTTGCCGTTCCAGCTCACTTCTTCTTCGCTGAGTAGCGCCTGCAGTACATCGAGCGATTCGTTGAATCGCTCGCGCGTCTCGTCCATGTTGACGCCAAGACGTTCCATCTCGTAGCGAAACGCACCCCGGCCAACGCCGAGCAACAATCTGCCGTCAGTGAATAGGTCGGCGACCACGACTTCGCCGGCATAGGTGCGCATGTCGTGCAAGGGTAAAACGACGACCGAGGTCAGTATTTTGATAGACGATGTCACTGCGGCGATTTTCACCGCAAAAATCAATGGTGCCGGCATCATCAGGCAATTGACCAGGTGGTGCTCGGTTATCGATACCGCATCGAACTGGAGCTGATCAGCAAGCTTTGCCTGATCTAGCATATCGGCGTAGACGCGTTCGCCACCGTAGTGCTTGTCCGGATAATCGGCAGACAGCTGTATGCAGAATTCCAACGCGGTTCCCGATCTGTGTGCTTGGCAGTGCCTAGTGTATTGTAACGGGCAAAATATGAGAATGAGAGATCGTCAGTTGGTGTGCAACAAGGCGGAGCTCGCAGGCAATGGTACCCCCTTATTAAGAGCTTTAACGCGGTTGCGCGTCGACTGACGGGCTCCCGCAGGGTCGGTTGATCAAAGTACTCACGTTCAGGGGAATGAACGTAGTGACAGAAAATTCTAAAAAATACCATAGAAATTATGCACTTTGATCAACCGACTCATTTTTATAGTTTGCACGTTACAGTGCACTTGCGTCGCAAATTGCCGCATAGGTGTAAAGGCGCTGGATGGCTCGCCGCGACGGGTGTGTTGTCAATTATCCCGATAGAGTCTACTGGTGTTGGGGATCGGAAAAAGGCTACTATCTGCTAACTGCAAGTGAAGGGGGATTTGTTTTGAACGTTGATCGATTTGTGATGTTTCCGCGCGTGCTGCTATTGGGTCTGGCACTGCTGGGTAGTTCGGGGTTGATGGCTGCGCCGTGTATGACGGTGACACTGACCGGTACACAGGGCGGGCCGCCAGTGTTCAACGGTCAGGCGGGTAGTGGCACGCTGGTGCAGTATGGTGATGATGAAAATAACTGTCGGGCGGTTCAACTGCAGTTCGACGCCGGGCGTGGCACGACTCAGCAGTTGTCGAAGCTTAAAGTACCGGTAGGTAAGCTGAATGCGGTGTTTTTTACCCACATGCACTCTGACCACACAGAAGGTCTGGCAGACATGATGCAGTTGCGCTGGCACTTCAATTCTGGCGGGCCGAAAGTCGATCTGGTTTGCAGCGAAGATACCAACGCGGTCGGTTACACGATAAGTTGCAAAAATTATGCAGAACACATCGGTGACCCGCTGATCCAATCCGGCGAGATGGCGCAGCGGTTGGCGGAAAATCCAAAACGACTACCCGGTGGTCCAGCTGAGTTGATCAACGTAATGGCATTCAAGGGATCGGCAGAGCCATCGGTGGTCTGGCAGAGCGGTGATGTGAAAGTCAGTGCAGTGACTTCGCGGCATATCGCCGGTCATGCGTCCTACCGGGTAGATACGCCGGCAGGTAGTGTGGTGATTGGCGGTGATGCCGGTAACGATACACCCAAGCCTCCTCGCGATTCATCCACTTCGGCGCAGGTGGAAGTGTTGGCTAAAGGTGCAGATGTGGTGGTGCACTCGACCATTCACCCGGTGATGGGGCCCGACGGTGGAACCGGATTTCCGCCCCCTGTGTTCTTTCGCCAGTCGACAGCCGCCGATCTTGGGGCGCTGGCCAAACGCGCCGGTGTCGGCCAATTGATGCTCACCCATCTGATCCCGCCAATGGGTACGCCGCGACAGGGGCCTTTCAAACTGCCGAACGGGCCGCTGAGTGAGTCGGACTATCTGGACGCGGTGGCGACATCGGGTTACGAAGGCAAGGTGATTGTCGGGACTGACCTGGTATCGGTGCGAATCCAGTAGGTAGCGCTGTAAACGTAGAGGGCGTTCTGCGTCCTCAGCGTCTTCAATTCTTCCCGTAACGCGCTTAGGTTTATGTCAGGTTGGTTTCGGCCAGCAACACACTCCATTGGGCGCCGTGCATGTCGCGATCTTCTTTGCTGCCTTGCACCATCGGGCGGGGAAAACTGAACTTCAGAACGTTCAGTGAAGGTATTTCAAAACGCAGCAACTCGGATGCGTCGATTTGGTAGATCGCTGCCACTGTCTTGCTATCCAGTGCTTTCGCTATGGTGTCGTAGCGCTTCCGGTCACCGCAAAATACATCGATGCTGATCCAGAAGGGGCCGGCGTTTTTTGAGCGCACGCGCTCTGCCATGTCAGCCAGTTGCATTGATGGTCTCCGTCTCAAGCCTGAAAACCTGCATCGGGTCATCCAGTAGAACGACATGATTGACGAAAAACTCGAACAACTCCCCGCGCGCCGTCTCGACCGGTGAATACGGAAACGCGAAGGTGGGGAGTTCTTCGTTGTCAGTCAGTGGGAAGTGCAGCATGTGTGGATTACACAAACGGGCAATGTCCATCGACTGTTCTGCCGAATCAGCGGTCACCGTTAACAGTACGCCAACTTCGGTGGGCGTAGTCTTTTGATTTTCCAGATCGCCAAGCGTGGCGGTGGTTCCGATATGCCTGAAATCCAGATCGTAGTGTGTGGCATCCAGTTCAAGCTGATCCTTGATCAACCGCGTTAAAAAGTGCGTCAGTCGCGCAGTCCACTGTGCGACGTTTTCAACATAGCGACGATCGCGCAACAGAGTCAGTAGAGTCGTCTGGAATCCTGCTGACCGTGCCGCCTCCAGTTTTACGGTGTAGTGGTCATCGGCGATCCAGCGCGAGCCCTGTACGCGCACGGAAGTTTCATCTAGTGCTTCATAGGTGGCATCAGTAACATCGAGAGTGCCGCCGGGTTCACGCAAAAGAAACGGATCGGCGTTTTCGTATAGCATGTGGGCGGATACAGTATGCGGTGTGCAGCGTGCGCCGGGTTCCATCGGTGTGACGGTAAAACCGGATTGGTTTACCTCAAGCAGTACTACGCCGCTGGTGGGGTGGGTCGCACACAGGGCGCCGCACTCTGTCACCTTTGCTCCGTGCCAGGCGGCGGCAACATTTTCGCCGTTGGCGATCGGCAGGGCTGCGATGCTGGCGGTGTCGGTCGCTCGGCCGGCCAGCACGATATCGGCGCCGGACTGCAGGGCGAGCTGAATCTGCTCGATACCGGCCAGCGCGACAATATGACTTGCCGATTGCACGGCTTGTTCGTCGAGCGGCAGTTCGGGGTGCAGCGCGCGCGATTTTCCCTGTGCCATACGCTCGGTGATGAATTCGGCGCACTGGTTTGAGTAGAGTTTTGCCATCTTGATGGCTTGACCGGTCTCGGCTGCAATCTCGCGCGTGATCTGTGCCATCCAGTCGACCATGTCGTCAACGCCGCAGGTGCCACAGGAACCAATCACGAGCGGCACGTTCAGCGCGGCGCGCGCCTGCATTAACTTGCGCCACTCGGCTTTGCAGACGGCTGGAGAATATTTAGAGCGGCCGGTACCAAGATACCAGGGGCCACTGTCGGTAGAGCCGCCGTCGATCGCGATAATGTGCGGCCGGGCGGCGACGCCGTTCGCCAGTGCCTTGTCAGAGAAGCCCAGACCCAGCACGCCTGACGGGATCAGCACACGTGTGCTCAATGATCTGTTGCCTTAATGGTGTGTCGGGCGCCGGTCAGCGCGTTATCTTTGCCATTATGCATGTTGCAGTTAATGTCCGTATCGATGGTCAGGGGGTGGACAGGCGGTCTGCTAGCCTGGTCTGTGCAACGCGCAGATCTTGTTGCCCGCCGGGTCGCGCAGGTAGGCCAGGTACAGTCCGTTGGGGCCGCCACGCATGCCTGGCGGATCCTCCACCGCGGTACCGCCGTTGGCCACGCCCGCGGCGTGCCAGGCGTCTGCCGCTGCGGTGTTTTTCGCCGCAAATCCCACCGTGCCACCGTTGGCGGCACAGGCTGGCTCACCATCAATCGGGTAGGACAACAGGAAAACGCCGTACTTGGTCCGGTAGATACAGCGGCCGTGTTCGTCCATGACGCCTGGGTCATGGCCGAGTGCGGTCAGAGTGGCGTCGTAGAAATCTTTCGACGCCTGCATATCGGTGACACCTAACATGACGTGACTGAACATGGGGATAGTCCGTTTTGCGAAAACCGGCAGTGTAGCGCACATCATTCGCCCGATGCATCGCTGGCGCGTTAGAATGAATGGTATCGCAAATAGGCAACCCTCCATGCAGACTGGCACAGTTTCGGTGGCTGAGCACCCGGCGCAAAGCTTGTTGCATCAGCGCATTGCAGCGGCGGATTTTCTCGATAGTTACAGTGTCGCCTCGCGTATGCCCGCACGGCGTGCAGCCGAGGTGATTACGACCTTTCCCGGCTGGGCGCGCGGGCTGTTGCAGATACGGCGGCTGGTGACTGCACCTTTCGGTTTATCCAATGATGGTCCGGATGCGCCTGACAAGTTTGGCGCGTTTCCGGTCGAGATCGAAAACGATCAGGAGCTGATTGCGGGGTTCGATGACAAACACCTGGACTTCAGAGTCTCGGTCATGTCCGTGGACGGGCGAGTGTATCTTGGCACCTGGGTGCATCCGCACAATTGTGGTGGACGGTTGTATCTGAAAACGATCATGCCCTGTCACATTCTCATTGCCCGAAATGCGCTGGCACGAGTGGCATCGGCGTCTGCCTGATGATGGGCGGGGGATGTGTCAACTGGCCAGGGGAGACAGTGGTTGGATCATAAGGCTTATCTGGCCAGGATGCCGTCGACCGAGCGAAAGCGGCTACAGCAGAAAAGTGACGCTGCCGGATTGCGGCGTCTTTTCGGTCACTCGACGGTTATAGTTTTAATGGGTTTGCTGATCGGATTAAAAGTGCCGGGATGGCCGTTGCTGATGTTGCCTCAAGGCGTTGCACTGGCATTTTTGTTTAATCTGCAGCACGAGTGCACGCACAAGACGCCTTTTCGCACGGAGTGGTTAAACGAATGGGTGGGTCGTTGTGTCGGTTTGGTGATTGTGCAGCCTTTTTTGTGGTTTCGATATTTCCACTATGCGCATCATCGCTATACCAATGATCCAAAGCGCGATCCAGAGTTGGTTGGATTTTCCAAACCGCGCACCGTACGCGAGTATGTTCTTTTTGTGCTTGCGATTCGATACTCGCTGAGCAAGCTGACGTTGCTACGGAATCACGCCCTGGGTGATATAACGGATGACTATGTGCCGCAGCTGGCGCGCACGAAGCTTCGCACCGAGGCGCGGGTGATGCTGGGGATATACGTTGTTCTATGCCTGATTACGGTGATGTTTTTGCCGGTGCTCGTATGGGTTTGGCTTGTGCCTTTGTTGCTGGGCTTTCCATTTCTGAAGCTCTACCACCTGGCAGAACATGGTCTGTGCCCGATGATCGACAACAAGTTTATCAATACCCGTACCGTGCATGCCCGGCCACTGGTGCTGTTTTTAACCTGGAATATGCCTTACCACATAGAGCATCATCTACTGCCAAGTGTGCCGTTTCATCAACTGCCGGCGTTGCACTTGCTGGTCCGGCAGCACTTGCAGCAAACGTCTGGCAGTTACACTTCATTTACCAGGCAATACGCCAGAACGCTGTCACGAATATAAGTGCATGCGGTGGGGCATAATCCATCGAGCAAACCGATCGTGGAATCAGCAGGAGCAGAACGTGTCAGATACTTTGTCGAGCTTGTCGCAATATGAAAAACCGCTGACTGAATCGGCCGAGGCGTCGTTTACCCTGCCGTCCCGTCTGTATACCGATCCATCGATTTACGAGATTGAGAAAGAGCGAATCTTCTATCAGAGCTGGCAGTTTGTCGCGCACATGAGCTCGTTTCAAAAGCCTGGCGACTACGTCGCCGTGCGAATCTGCGACCAGAATATATTTGTCATGAAAGGTGGCGATGGAGCGCTGCGCGCTTTCTACAATGTGTGTCAGCACCGAGCACATGAGCTGCTGCCAGATGGATGCGGCAATGTCAGCCGGCACATTATCTGTCCCTATCATGCCTGGGTTTATGAGCGCGAAGGAGCGCTTAAAGGTGCGCCCAGAGCAAAACAGCGACCGGATTTTAACAAGGCGGACTATGCATTGCAGGCGGTGCGTTTGGAGGTTTTTCTCGATTGTGCGTTCGTCAATATCGATGCCAAGGCTCCGCCACTGGCCGAGCTTGCGGGCGACATGGAAGCCGATGTTCGTTCGCGCGTGCCGTTCTTTGACAGGCTGGGTTCTCCGCAGGACGGAGCACTGGGGCAGTATGAGATAAACGCTGGCTGGAAAGTGGTAGTCGACAACTACGTCGAGTGTTATCACTGCGATCATGCGCATCCGGACTTCGCCGATCTGATCAGCATGAAGACCTATCGGCACGATACCTTTGGCTTGTGGGCACGACAGATTGGCGAGGATATTAAGTCGGATAACAGTGCCTATCCACTCGCTCAGGACAGTGCGTATATGAATTCAACCTTCTGGTTTCTCTGGCCGAATACCACGTTCAATATTCTTCCCGGTGGCGAGGAAATGAATATCGCTGCGATCCGGCCCGTGGGACATGAGAAGACCGATTTCAGCGGCTTTAATCTGTCGGCGACCGGACAGTTCGATCGGGCGCGAGCCGATTACACCAACAACGTATTGATGCCCGAAGATGTGGCGCTGTGTGAGAGTGTGCAGCGGGGTCTTAAATCGAAAGGGTATTCACAGGGGCCGATCATTGTCGACAGTAGCCGCAGTGGTCGTTCCGAACATGCGATTCATCATTTCCATCGGCTGGTGCAGCAGGCGTTGTCGTGAATGGGTCTGATCGTTCGCGGTGCGCAAATGCGCGCGCGTGTTGCCTGTCGTGTTGACGGTTGCCAATACAATTATTTAGATGGACTCTTGTGGTATATACAGAAATTCAAGTGTAATCGCTTGGATAAAAATCGGTCATATATGGGAGGTAGTCTGAGGCGGTTTCTTCTGAGAAGATGGAAGTAACGGGTGAAAGGGAATTGCCCGAGTGAAAGCCGGATGGCATGCACAACATCCGGTGAGCACGTTTTTCCGCTAACCATGAAGTTCCAGGAGTGTCGCGAATGACCACCCCCTCCGGATTAAATGCCGACCAGCAAACGGCTGCTAACACCGATAGTACAAACCATGACGTTGCCGGGCTGTCGCCAGCAGAAGCCGAGCAACTCTACAGCGATCTGGGTCTTGACTATCTGCCCCCCGATAGTACGGCCGATCAACGCTCTGGCGATCGGTCTCCGTATCTGGTGAAACGTCTCGCCGAAACGGGGGACCATAATCTGTTTAATCATGTCAAATTTCATTGTGTCAAAAATGAAATCGAACGTCTTGAATGTAATGCAATGCATGTGCTCGATATCGGCTGCGGATTACAGGTTGCGCGCCGCTACCTGCGATCTATAGGTCTGCAGTTCCACTATTTTGGTGTCGACTATGAGCCAAACTTTGCGCCAGATGCCGTCGTCGATTTGCTGGCGCTTGAGCAGCAGATGCCGAATTTGCCCTGGCGGCCTGATGTATTGATCATGCTCGATGTGTTGGAACATTTGCACGAAGATCCTTCGCAGCTTGAAAAAATCCTGGGTAAGTTGCACCGGCTTTGCCCGCCCGATGCGCACCTGATACTCACCTTGCCGCAGATGTATCGGCTGGATCGATTCAAGCTGTCACATCTGTACTATCCGGAGCACAAAATCAGGCTGACACAGCGTGAATGGTGCGAGCTGATTTCAAGTCACTTCCAGATTGAGCGCGTGAGCGGGTTTGGTGTGTTGTCGGTGATACCCTATCTGCCGATGGCGAGCAAACGCTACCGACCGGATAATCGTCTGGGGCGGCTGTTTAATTATCTACGCGGTACCTTTTTTGAGTGGCCGGCTTTTAAACCAATCGATCTGTGGTTGTCGCGGTGGCTTGGGGGCATCCCCTGGGTAAACACGTTCACCAATGACATTCTGATTGTCGCCAAGCCGCGACCCCGGGTGTCTGTTGATGACGGGCCTAAAGTTCGGGCAGATGAATAAATTTCACCCGGATTATCTGGGCGAAACGGCACGCAGAATTGGGCTTTTGGCGTATCCGGATACGGTGCAGCTCGTCGTACAGCACCTGTACCCGGATACGCTGCGTCTGTTGCTGATCATGCATCGCTTTGTGCCGATTCGTTGTGTGATCGGCATTGGTTACTCTGGCGATGGCGCGGTCGTCGATCAGTTGCGCGCCGAAGGTATTCGCGTCGAGACGCCGGACTACGCCGATTTGCCATCGGCCGTCGATCACGCGTTAGATGAGTGTCTGGCCTTTTGTGAACAAAACGGACAGCGGCTGGTGCTGCATGAGGTGGGTGGCTATGCGATTGACTGTCTGCACCAGCGACACAGCGGCAGGGTGAAGCTTGTCGCGGGTGCGATTGAGGTGACCAAACAGGGCGTGTGGGTGGCCGAGCAATTGCCGCAGCTTTTAATCCCCCAGCTCAATTGCGCACAGACTCGGCTCAAGCAGACCGAGGGTAAAATGGTGGGTGAGTCGGTAGTCACCGCACTGGATGTGATTCTTCGCGAACTGGGCTATTCGGTTGTGGGCAGACAGGCGCTGGTGCTGGGCTATGGCTGGGTCGGACGCGGTACGGCAAACAGTCTGCAGCACCGCGGCATGCAGGTGTCAGTCTATGACAGCGACATCCTGACGCGGGTGGAGGCCACTGTCGATGGGTTCACTGTGCCCCCTATATCGGAACTCGCAACCGCACCGTCAGTGGTCGTGGGTGCCAGCGGGCATCAGTCGGTAACGGCACAATTGCTCGACACACTCCCGGATCGATGTTTTCTTGCCAGTGGAGCATCCAAGGATCACGAGATTGATCTGCTCCACCTGCGCAATACCGCAACACGGGTAGACGAGATTCACCGCCACGTTGAAGCCTTTGAAATGCAGGATGGCCGAACATTGTATCTGGTCAATCGCGGTTTTCCGGTCAACTTCACCGGCAGCAGTGTGCCCGATGAAATCGTCGAGTTTCTGTTTTCCGAGTTGCTGATGCTGGTGCCGATGCTACTCGATCAATCCCTGCCGGCGGGCATCTATCCGCTGCCTGAAGAGCAAGAAAAAATCGCCGCGCAGGTATGGCTCGATCTTCGTTGAGCAACACAGCGGCGCTGTGCCGCCACCCCGGTTGACTCCGCCGGGCAGACGGTGTTAAACCACGGTTTGTCTCCGCCAGGTTTTGTGCGCCTTCATGTCCAGATACGATGTCCTGTTCGAGCCCGTTCAGATTGGGCCGGTGACAGCGCCGAACCGATTCTACGCAGTGCCTCATGCCACCGGCCACGGCTGGAACCAGCCCAGTGGTGCCATTGCTCTTCGCGGTATGAAGGCGGAGGGCGGCTGGGGCACGGTGGCGGTTCAGATCTGTGAAATATCAGCAGACACCGATATGGCCAATCATCCGATGGAGCGGATTTGGGATCAGAGTGATGTGCCGCGTCATGTGGCGCAGGTGGAGGCGATAAAAAAGCACGGCAGTCTCGCGGCGATAGAGTTGGGCCACGGCGGCATGCGGGCGCGCAACATCACCACCGGTGCGCCGGTTATCGGGCCAACGGCGCTCCCGGTACTGCGCCCCGAGGTGCCAGTGCAGGCGATGGAGATGTCACTGCGCGACATTCAGGTCTTTCGTAAGGATCATAAGGCCGCAGCTCAGCGCGCGGTCGATGCAGGCTACGACATCATCTACGTGTACGCCGCGCACGATATATCGCTTTTGAGCAATTTCCTGTCGATCAACAACAATCAGCGCAGTGATCATTACGGCGGCTCGTTTGAAAATCGTTTGCGTCTGCTGCGCGAGGTGATCGAGGATACGCTGGAGGTGGCGGCTGGCGCGCGCGCGGTGGCATTGCGTTTCGGAGTTGCAGAACCGGGCAAACCGAACGGTCTGCGGCACGATGGCGAGGGGCGCGATGTGGTGGAGGCGCTGGCCGAACTGCCGGATCTGTGGGACGTCAACCTGTCTGGTTGGTCCAACGACAGTCAGACGGCACGATTTTCCGAAGAAGGGTTTCAGCTTCCCTACACCGATTTTGTCAAGTCGCTGACATCCAAGCCGGTGGTGGGCGTGGGCCGATTTACCTCGCCGGATACCATGGTGTCGCTGGTAAAGAATGCGCGTCTGGATCTGATCGGTGCTGCACGGCCGTCGATCGCCGATCCGTTTTTGCCCGACAAGATCAGGCGCGGCGAAGTTGAGCATATTCGCGAGTGTATCGGCTGCAACATCTGCGTGAGTATGGATAGTTACGGTCTGCCGTTGCGTTGCACCCAAAACCCCACCATTAGCGAGGAGTGGCGTCGCGGCTGGCATCCGGAATTGATCGAGCCCGTCACGACCGAGCGCTCGCATCTTATCGTCGGTGCCGGACCGGCAGGGCTTGAATGCGCACTAACACTGCTAAAAGCCGGGCAGCGCGTGACGATCGCGGAAGCCGAACTGGAGGCCGGTGGCAGGGTGTTGCGCGAGTCGCGTTTGCCCGGTCTTGCGAGCTGGCTGCGGGTGCGTGATTATCGGCTGTATCAGATTAACCAGGCGGCGAAGGCCGAGCTTTTTTTATCAAGCCCGCTGACACTGGCGCAGGCGCAGGAATTTGGCGCTGACACGATCACCTTCGCCACGGGTGCGAGCTGGCGCAAAGATGGCGTCGGTTCGAGTAGTGCGCACGCCATCGATACTGGTGCGATGCGTGTGCTGACCCCCGATGACCTCATGCACAAGGCGCGTGATACCAGTCTCTTTGCCGACGATGAAGCGGCCAGTGTGGTTGTCTACGACGATGAACACTTTTATATGGCGAGTGTGATTGCCGAGCTCCTGGCGAGGGCTGGACATCGGGTGCGATACGTCACGCCATTGCCAACGATTGCAACCTGGACTGATTTCACGCTGGATCAATCGCGCATCATAGAGCGTCTGGTGGGGCTTGACGTCGAGCTTCATCCCAACTTTAAACTGGCGGATGGAAACGTTTTTATCGATCAATTAAGCGGACGACGACAACCGTTTGATATGGATGCACTGGTGATGGTGGGGGCGCGATCATCGCGCCGCGTCGACGGTGTGCAAGGCTGGCCGCCTGAGCCGAATTCTACCGCCACACCCCTATTCTGTGCCGGCGATTGTCTGGTGCCAGGGACGATACAGGCCGCGGTATTGTCCGGTCATCAGATTGCGCGGGATATTCTTGCCGGCCGGTCGACCCTGCGCGATCAGAAGCGCGATCAAATCTTGTTTGCAAACGGCTGAGGACGGGCTGATCGAGCGTAGCGAGTTACCCACTGACGGGCTGCAATGGCGCAAGATGGATGTGCTGCAGCGCGAGCGTGAGTATTCACCCAGTTCAGTTATCGGCGGCGATTATCAATCCTTCATCGACGCCTACGTTGAAAGCAGCGATCAGGCGCGTGCGCGCTGCGATCGGACGCTGACACTGGCTTATGGGCAGTTGCCCGGCAACACGATAGATCTGGCACTGCCGGCACAGGCGGGTTGTCCGTTGCTGGTGTTTATCCACGGTGGATACTGGCAGGAACTTTCAAAACGAGAATCTTTCTTTGGTGCCGATCGATTCACCACAGAGGGTATTGCGTATGCGGCGATCGACTATACCCTGGCGCCCGCTGCCACTGTCTCGCAGATTGTTGCGCAGTGTCGTCGCGGCATAGAATGTTTGATTGCCAAAGCAGAGATCTATGGCGTCAATCCCGAGCGTATCTTTCTGGCCGGCAGTTCAGCCGGCGCACATCTGGCTGCCATGTGTGCATGGCACGAAAGATCATATTCAATTGCCGGTGTGATCTTACTGTCTGGTATATACGAGCTCGAACCACTGATTGGCACGACGATAAATAATGCGCTTGGACTGACTGTCGATGAGGCGCGGCGCCACTCGCCGTTGCTGTTGCCGATCGATTCCCCTACACCGGCGATCATCAGTTGGGGGCAGTTTGAGACGGCGGAGTTTAAACGTCAGAGTCAACAGATGGCAGGTCGGCTTGTCAGCGCCGGGGCGAATGTGAAATTGTTTGAGACGGCCGGGCGCAATCACTTCGATCTCGTACATGACCTGCCACAGGGTTCGAGCCTGCTTGGGCGCCACACCCTAAATCTGATAAAAACCGGTAACGGCAATGCCTGATATCAAACCCATCATTCCAACGGTCGTTGAGGCAGACGGCGTTTTGTGTTCCACCACGCCGCGACCGATGAAAAAGGGCAGCGACGCCGAGCGCGCGCAAGCAGTGGCGCACACCGGCGGTGAGCCGCTGACCGACTACGACGGCAAATCGAATCCGTATATCGATTATCAGTCACTTGACCTCTTGCACTCGCTGCAACATTTGCGCAGCGACGGCTACGATGAAATGTGTTTCTACATCATGGGGCAGACCAAAGAGCTGCTGTTCCGTGGCCTGCATATGGAGCTTGTGAACGCTCGCGAGCAGATCCGGCAAGACAACATCGCCAACGCGCTGATCATCCTGCAGCGATGCAAGGCCTACGTCGATCATATTGCCGATACCTGGAATGTACTGGGTACGATCACGACCAATGGCTTTAATCAATTCCGCGACCACCTGTCCACGGCCTCGGGTCAGTTGTCCTACATGTATCGCCACGTTGAGTTTGTTCTCGGCAACAAGAATGCGCGCCTGGCTGCTGCACACCGCAATGTGCCGCATGTCTGGCCGGCGATCAAAGACAACTTCGAATCACCCAGCCTGTACGATGAGACGCTGCGGTATCTGCACCGCCGCGGTCATGCAATCGATGCGTCGGTGTTACAGCGCGATTGGTCAGAACCCTATGCATCCAGTGCTTCCGTGCGCGTTGCATGGCTTGCGATCTACCACAACCCGGCGGCCGACAACCCTGACTATCAACTGGCGGAAACGCTGGTCTCGCTGGATGAGGCCATGTCGGTTTATCGTTGGCGGCATTTCGTCACGGTGCAGAAGATTATCGGTTTTAAGCCGGGTACTGGCGGGTCGGCGGGCGTTGGCTGGCTTGAAAACGTAACCCGGCATCGCTTCTTCCCAGAGCTTTGGGACATTCGCGACCAGCTATAGCGCGATGCCTG
>CAZYDV010000012.1:0-42132 GCA_964646405.1 uncultured Granulosicoccaceae bacterium
ACCCGGAGGATGATCTGAAAAGATCTGTAAGTCGCCCTCGATCTCGCTACAGATCAGTCGCAATGCGTTTGATTCGTTGGCTTTTGAATGGCTTATAAGGATATCTACGCCGTCAACTGACACTACCTTCCTGGCCACAATGGTGGCGCGGCGCACGGCTCCACGCAATCCGGTTCGTCGCGATACTATCAATGTGTCGCAAAATATATTCAGTCCTGGCGTCTGCGCATCCTGAGCCGAATCTATTGCGTTAGCCAGATCTACTACCAGAGCTGCCAGCGTATGTGAGCGGCCTTCGAGGGTCTCAGTAACGACTGGTTGCGCCGGCAGAGTGCCGGCGGCCGTGAGGCGGTCGATGTGGCTGTTTAGAGTTTTAACGTCCATGTGTTCCTCTATCCTCTACTGTCCGTGCGATTCCCTATAAAGCTTTGGCACTGTTGTGCGGCTGTGGCTGTCAGCCTGTAGCTCTACTCGCGCCGCGCGACACTTCGGTCGGGGTTTCTGCCTTCTTTGGTTGAGCGACTGATCGAAAGTGATCGGCCTTGTCGCCTACATCTGCCCAGCGGTCGGTTGCCAATTCCAGAGCGAGTTCGAAGTCGAACCAGTCTCCGGCGTCCAGGGATGATCGGCCGTCGTCGGATAGCGTTGCGACGATAAACCCCATATCCTTTGCGATTGAGCGCCAACTCAGGCCAAGGCGCTCCAGACGTGGTGCGAGTTTTTCGCAGCGATCAACCATTGTTGTGGTCATTTCGGAACCTTCTTCGTAGTAGGTTTTGAAGCGGCCATTGGTGTCGAGCCTGTGTTGGAGGGCTTCAGCCTTCTCCTGAAGCTTTTTTATCTTGGCGCGGACGTTGGCCATGTCTACGCCAACGCCGATTAGCACGCCAGCCATGATGAACGGACCGGCCACCGGAATCAGCAGGTATAACGGTGAGGTAGAAAGGACGATTGTCTCGTCATCGTCCTTTTTTTGATAAGTGGCGAGTTCATCTTCAATGCTCTTTTTTTCTGCCGTGAGGGCGATCGCCTCTGCACTTTGGCTGCCAAATTTGAGATCGAAATCGGTTTTTCTTTCGTCGAAGTCCGTTTTTAACTCACGCAGACGGTCGAGGATTCCGTCCGTTTCGACTTCTTCCGTATGAACACCCATAATTGCACTGTGCAACTCATCGGCGCGTTGAGCGCGGCTCTCCGCCTCTTGAATGAGACGCTCTAGAATCCTTCGCATTCGCGTGCGGATTTTGACAGATTTACCTTGCGCTTCACCTGACCGCCATTGCTGAAGCAGCGAGTTGAGCTTCGTCTGCACGTCTGCGTCGGACAGATCGCCTTCGTCGTAGTTCTCTATGAGTTTGACAAGCTTTGGGAGATAGACTTGAACCCTTGCATTATAGTGGACAATATCATCAGCAAGGGCTAATGCCTTGTCCATGACCTGCGCGCGAAAGTCCTCACCCAGATCAGCCAGGTCATCGTAGGTTTCGACCGTATCCTTGAATTCCTTTCGGAATTCATCCTGCGCTTGCATGCCGAGCCGTAAACGCATTTTGGATTCGGTGCGCGGTGTGTCATGGATCGCGCTAGTAAAGAAAGTCGTCAGTTGGATCCAGTCCTGTGTCGTTAATTTGCCGATGTCCGCATTCGCGGGTGCTTGTATCTTATCTCCAATGCCACTCATTCGCTTTGATCTCCCTTCATTGCGTAAACTGAAAAATTTCACATCTGGTTTAATTGCCTATCATTGGCCAGACGCATCTTAAGTCTCTGTTTTGTTACTGCCGACATTGATTTAATGCCAGAAACCCATTGAGCACAATGGTATTTTTACCGTTGATGAGTTATCGGCTGTGCTTGTCTTTGTGGCTATAGCGCCCACTAAAAAATTTATCTTCATTAGTTAGTGCCAGTGCATAAATAGGCATACTGGCGAGTCGGGGATGCATTTGGCCATTTCCGTCGCAGGTGATCACGCAATCAGGCTTGCCTGCGCCAACTTCGATCGGAATGGAACTAACCAGTGCAGCCAGAGAAAGCGCTGCTTATCAATTCGTTTGTACTGCAGCGAGTTACCGCAAGCACGACGACAGAAAGCATCAATACGGCGATCCGTCGGATCTTGACTCAGTTCCATGGCGACAATCGCGAAACATGGCATTGCACCTCGCGTCGCTCTTCGCCCGGTGTCCGATAGCAACCTTGTATCGGAACCGGGCCAGCTGGGTTTATAACCTAAACCGCTAGCGGGGCGGTTCGGTCTGGCCGTTCCTGACGGCCAGGCATGGCAGACCCCTCAGGGGTCTACCAGTCCCATACCCTCCGGGTGTGCATCATTAGAACTGTCTGCAATAGTCGGGGTAGAGTTTGCTGTCAGTATTGCCGGGCAATGTATTTGTCTCCAACAGCGATTCGTAGATTGCCTGCGTTTGAATCGCGAGACCTTCGTGATTGAAGTGTAGCCCGCCCCCTTTGGCGAACAGGGTGGCGGGGTCGATGTGCTCGTATCTTGGGTCGTCAAAGAGATTCAATACACAAATGGGGAAATTGTTTTCCTTGGCAACGGTTTGCAGCAGCGGGATATGCTTGCCTTTGCCGCTGGTGATCAGGACGAATTTGGCGCCATCCCTGGCGACGTTTTTCGCCAGTTCAGCTAAGGAGTGCTTCACACGCTGCCAGGCATTGCCGGTTTCACGGTAGGCGGAGAGATTGATTCTCGAGCTTTGTGGGCTCCATTTGTCTTTTGCCATCTGAATGATGCTGTAGATCATTACCACAGCGTAGCTGCGCTCGGCGATCTTAGTCAGGGCGTTGGATCGTTTTTCAAATATCCACATTTTTGGTTCTATATCGTTTAGGGAGTAGAACAAAACGACCAGGTCGGGAGCGAGTGTAGATCCGAGCTGCTGGTACTGAATCAGCTCCTGCTCCGTGTTGTAAGATACGACTCCCATGTTGATAACGGATTCGGCTGGTTTGGCGGTGCTGTTTGCGTTGACCAGATTCTCCAACTGACTGGAGATTGTGCTTTCTTTCGCTACACCTACGCCAAAAACCACTGAATCGCCCATCATCAGAATACGGTATTCGTCTGGTGCTGTCTTGGGGGGGACCTCGTTGTTTCGAAGCCCAAGTGAATTGATCGCGACGGGGTGGCCGTAGAAGACGCCAGACGTGCCGGGTGAGTTGCGATAGCCGATAGGTTCTTCGAGGATCATGGTGTCCATGAACCGGGCGGTATCGGGGTAATAAGAAATACCGTTTGGGTTGACGATTCGCGCTGCGAGTTCAAGCAGCAGGAACACAATAACTGACAGAATGAGGGCGTATCGCGCCTGTTTGACTATTTTTTTCATCAGCACTGTATACCTATTGCGCGGTTGTTTCAGTATTCAGTAGTGTTAAACCTATGAGTGCCCGGTAGTGCAGGCCGTCGGATAGGCTGTGGTCGCTTTGTCGGTCAATGCAAATGGTCTGCAGCGCGCAAATCATGTCCGGCCTGACGCACATACTTTTGCCGGTTGGTCAGTAACTTCCAGCGACTGCCGCCACATTGTCTCCACAAGACAGCGCAGCGCAGTCCACCAAGCAATAGTGCTCTGATGCGGTTGGCGTGCTCTGGCTTTTTCAGGTAGTCCTGATTGCCGTGTACGATGACTCTCGGTGTGATGGTGCTGATATTCTGGCTGTAGATGGTGGCCAGTTTGTCGGTGACGTTTTCATCGAGTGTGTCGTAGTGCTGGCGTAGTTTTTTTGCCTCCTCGATGCCGCGGCGAATTCTGTCCATCGCCTCGGATGCGTGTTGCAACCGGCGTTCTATCTTCAGCAGTGCGAGTGCGTAGTGGGTAATCTGGATATCGGGCGTGTCGTCGTTTCCGCCCAGCTGGGCGACGAGCCTTTTCATGCCGGCACGCAATTGGTGTTTGCTGCCAAATACTGCGCCAACCGAATCAGCATCCAGTTCGAACAGTGAATCGAGGATGACGCGAGCATTGCCCTGATGGTATTCGCCGGTATTGGCGATCGATTGAACGATCTCCGCGGACATAAACAACCCGGCGAGGGAGATAGTCTGATTTTCTACAGTCGCGATCATGCTATCTGCTGTTAGTGGCTGGCGAGGGCGAGTGTGCTGATTCGATTATACCCCCGCCAAGACATTCTTCGCCGTTATAAAACACGACGGACTGGCCGGGCGTAATGGCTCTGACGCTGGCGGCAAACTCGACAATTGCACGGTTGTCGTCACAGGCCTTGACGATGCATTCGGTATCGCGCTGTCGATAGCGAACTTTCGCGGTGCAGTGCAGATCGGCGTGCGGTTCTGTTCGGATCCAGTGCAACTGACTGGCCACCAGTTGATGGGCGTGTAGTGCAGGGTGGTCGTGACCCTGCACGACGATCAGTTCGTTAGCAGACATGTCTTTGCGAGCGACGTACCAGGGGGTGTCGTCATAGTGGGCGTGACCGCCAATGCCCAGCCCCTGGCGCTGGCCGATGGTATAGAAGGCAAGCCCGCTGTGTCGGCCCAGTACGTCGCCCTGCAGTGACCTAATGCTGCCGGGCTGGCGGGTGACGAATTCGGCCAGAAAATCACGAAATCGTCGTTCGCCGATGAAGCAAATGCCGGTGCTGTCGCGCTTGCTGTGCACCTGAAGGTTGAGCTGCTGTGCGATGGCCCTGAGATCAGATTTGATCAGTGAGCCGACCGGAAAGATGGCGCGAGAAAGTTGCTCCTGATTCAGCAGGTGGAGGAAGTAACTTTGATCCTTTGATTCATCGACGCCGCGCAGCAGGCGGTACTTTCCGTCTTCGGCTTTATCGGTGCGCGCGTAATGACCCGTTGCGATCGCGTGCGCGCCGTGATTCAGTGCATGGTCGAGAAATGCGCGAAACTTGATCTCGCTGTTGCAGAGGATGTCGGGGTTGGGGGTTCTGCCGGCGTTGTATTCGTCGAGAAAACCTGCGAATACACGATCCCAGTATTCGGCGGAGAAGTTCACCGCCGACAGCGGAATGCCGAGCTGGTCGCACACGCCGGCAGCGTCGCGGTAGTCTTCGACTGCGGTGCAGTAGTCGTTGTCGTCTTCTTCCCAGTTCTGCATGAACACGCCGCTGACATCGTGGCCGTTCTGGATCAGCAACCAGGCGGCGACTGCAGAGTCTACTCCCCCGGATATGCCGGCGGCGACCTGCATCGACGCCGGATCAGTCGACATCACGCAGCAGTTCGAGTGGCGCTCTTGCGCCGGCCAGATAGTCATCGATACAACTGAGCACCAGATTGCTGCGCAGGCTCGCTCCGGCCAACGCTTCTCTGCTGAGCCAGTGAGCGCCGCTGATGCCTTCGTCCAGCGGTTGTTCCGGGCGATGGTCGCTGACGGTGCCGACAAAGGTCGTGCGCAAGTGGGTATTGCCCTTCACCGGGTGGCGCCAGCGGTAAATACCGAGCACATACTGTGGTTCGAATCGCCAGGCGGTTTCTTCACGCACCTCCCGTATGACCGCTTGCTGCAACGATTCGCCATCTTCCAGGTGTCCGGCCGGCTGGTTGAATACGCGCTCACCGGCAATTGTCTCTTCGACCACCAGGTATTTGCCGTCGCGATGAATGACGGCGGCCACGGTGGCGTGCGGTTTCCAGATCATGTTGGTATGTTTCGATTGAGCTGGTCGGGTGAGATTTTTTGCAGCCGTTCTTTTAGGTCGTGCAGGGCGGCGACGTCCTCGTGCTGCTGGCCGGCTGGCTTGCCATACGATTTGTGGGTAGAGAAAAAATCAGCATCCATCAATTCAAGAAAGGCTTTTGCCTGTGGTGACAAAAATTTGCCCCGTCGCATCACCACGCCATAACTTCGTGACGGGAAATGATCATCGACCGGGATCTTGACCAGTTTTTCGTGGCCACGCAGGCAGAAGCTGGTCACGATGCTGATGCCGAGCCCGAGTTCAACGTAGCGTTTGATCACCTCCCAGCCGCCGACTTCCAGCGACACCTGGCAGGGCACATTGTGCTGCTGGAATACAGTGTCGATCTGATTCCAGGTACTCAGCTGACGCGGCGGCAGGATTAGACCATAGGGGCTGATATCAGTCGGCGTCACCTGTTTAGCCGATGCCAGCGGGTGGTTCAGCGGCACGATGAGCATGGGCTTGTAGTTGTATATCGGATAGTAGACGAGGTCTTCGGGCACCTCGATCATCGCGCCAATGGCAAAGTCGACGGTATCGTCTCGCATCATCGTCGTGCCTTCACGGCCGGTAACATTGTGCAGCCGCAGGTTCACCTCCGGGAAGGTATCGATATAGTGCTTGGTCAGTTCGGGCAGTATGTACAGCAGGGTAGACTCGCCAGACGCAATATCCAGTGGTCCGGTGGTCACGTCGCTGACGGCGGTGCAAAATTCCTCGACGAGGTTATCCATGCCCTCAACCAGTGGCTCGGCCATCTCCAGCATTAGATGTCCGGCGGGTGTCAGGCGGATCCGTGGTCCGCGGCGCTCGAAGAGCAGGGTCTTGAGCTCCTTTTCAAGTGCCTGGATCTGCAGAGACACCGAAGGCTGGCTCAGTTGCAGGCGCTCAGCTGCACGCGAGATGCTGCCGGTCTTTGCTGCCTGGCAAAACGCACGCAGTTGCCGGTGTCGATTATGTTTTTGCGGAAGTGATGCGCTGCTCATGGCAAAATTATAGTGCCATGCAATACATTAATCAGATTGCATTTGCGGAACAGTGACCATCGCGCTGGCTGATGGTGTGATGAGGGTGAGTCGGGCTTTGAATTTGCCGGTCATTGCCACGCGGCGCGATCGTCGCCGGTAAGTCAGGCGGTTCTCGCAAAGGATCGCTAATTGGCGGGCGAACTCGGCCCCTGAATCGTCACCTCTCGGCGACCCACACGCCGATAGCCGCACTTCCGAGACGGGTCCAGCGGGACACCGGACCAGTGCTCTTGATCTAACTAGAAGTCGTGACGCAAATAGATTCTGAGTCGATCATCTTCAACTGAGTCTTGCGTCTGGTAGGCAAGTCCGAGCTGCACACGCGGTATGCCTCTGTACAGGTAGCCCAGCATAATCGCATCGTCGCTCACAGCGCCATGCTCCAGCGCCCAGACCTCACTGGTGAGTGAATGAGGTCCGAATCTGTAGTCGAGAGTCAGCGCGAACTCGTCGATATCATCGTTCGACGCTTGCGGGTCGGTGGTTGTGATGAGTGCCTCAATTCCCAGATCGGCTAGACGAAATTGAGCGCCGATACCCGTGCGAAAGTAGTTGTCGGTGGTCCGGTCGTTGTTGTCTATGCCCAGCGACAAAGCCAAACCACCAAAATCATACGAAAACGCCAGTTGAGTTTGCGCGATGCCATCGTCCTCAAAATCTCCGGTGACAACGATTGGATCACCCGTCGGATCATCCGGATCCGGGCGGGTCTGCAAATCGCTTTCACCGAAACTGGCGGTGGCCTCGACCCCAAGCCGCCCATAGCTGCCGCTATAACCAATTGAATCCGCCAGCCTCAGAGTCATGCTGCTGAAGCACGCCAGTGTGAATGTATCGCATCCCCTGGCACCGACCTTGTTAAAGTAGGCTGACCAGATCGAACCAACGCGAAATTCGCCCCAGGCTCCCTTAAAGCCAATAAAAGACAGGCGATTCTGGTCCGCCGGACTCAGATTGGCCGATGATCCATCCAAACCGAATTCGAGGCGACCGATGACTGAATTGCCTCCACCAAGATCACGCGCGCCTCGGAAGCCGAAACGAGAACTTGAGTTCTCAAGCGTCTGCTCTTCTCCCGCGATATCGACTCCAACTGCTATCCTCGAATACAACAGACTTTCACCCATTGCCACCACCGGAAACAGCGGAAACAGCAAGGCACACAGGCCGTACGCCAAAGTTGCGTTTCTCACTCTCACATTCTCCATGATGGTTCGGATGTTTTTGACAGGATGCAACGGCGGCACAGGCAAGGCCCGCAAGGCATCAATTGGTGTTGTATTTCTACAAAAACAACACTCCCACTGCACTCGGCGAGTGGCTGATTACTCCCGCGGAGTCTATTATTCACTGTGGTACAGAAAAGCCACTATTGCTATTTCGCAACAATTAGAGCAAATTAACAGACGTGTTCTTTTTCGCCATCACGAATTGAAATTCCCCGGAAGCACTTACCTTCGCTGGCCGCAAAGAATCGCTGGCGGCCGCCATGCAATCGATCACAAATTATCTTGGTCATTTTCAGTCACTAGCCGCTAACTGCCGCTAAGCTTTCGACTATATTCATATTGATATCCCGTCTCCCCGTCCCATCCGTCACGAGATCTATTCATGAAAGTTCTGGTTACAGGAACCGCCGGTTTCATCGGTTCTACTCTCGCCAAACGCCTGCTGGAACGCGGTGACGCCGTCATCGGCGTGGATAACCTGAATGACTACTATGATGTCAATCTGAAAAAGGCGAGGCTTGAGCGCCTGACTACTCACAGCGAGTTCGTCGACGTCAGAGCCTCTATTGAGGACCGTGACGCGATGGATGAAACATTTCGTCGACATAAGCCGGACCGAGTAGTCAATCTAGCCGCTCAGGCAGGCGTGCGCTACTCAATCGAAAACCCGTATGCCTATATTGAATCGAATATTTTCGGCTTCATCAACATTCTGGAGAATTGCCGGCACCTCGGTGTCGAGCACCTGGTGTATGCCTCGACCAGCTCGGTCTACGGGGCGCACACCAATATGCCGTTCTCAATCCACGATCATGTGGATCATCCGGTCAGTCTTTACGCCGCCACTAAAAAGTCGAACGAACTGATGGCGCACACCTACAGCCACTTGTTCCAGATTCCGACCACCGGATTGCGGTTTTTCACCGTCTACGGCCCGTGGGGGCGCCCGGATATGGCCCTGTTCAACTTCACTAAAAAGATGCTTGCCGGCGAGCCGATCGACGTATTCAACTATGGCAAACACAAGCGAGACTTCACTTATGTTGACGACATCGTCGAAGGCGTGATCCGCACACTGGACAAAACCGCGACGCCCAGCGAACAGTGGGACCCGGCTCAACCTGACTCAGCCACGAGCAGTGCCCCGTACCGCGTTTACAACATCGGCAACAACAAACCGGTCGATTTGATTCACTACATTGAGGTACTGGAAAAATGCCTCGGCGTCGAGGCAAAGCGCAATCTTTTGCCGCTCCAGGCTGGAGATGTGCCTGACACCTTCGCCGATGTAACTGATCTCATCGAAGACGTTGGCTACAAACCGGACACCAGTGTGGAGACTGGCATTGCAAACTTTGTCGCGTGGTACCGCGATTTTTATAAAGTTTGAGGTAGCGACCCAAATTCAAACTATGCAAGGTTGCGCATCGTATAGCTCAGACCTATAAGTTTTCGTGGTCGACTCATCAACCACACCAACACAATAGACAGTGCCGCGGCGGGCGTATCAACGGTTGGCAGGTGACTCTCACACGCCACCGGGGCGGCTGAAGCAAAGACAGTCTTCTATGTCGATGTAGATTCCAGCAAAAAGTTATCCTGTCCGTTTCAAGTCCGCCACGGCCCGTGCTTTCGGTCACAACAGCCGAACATCTTAAACCCGTCTATCGGGCGGCAGATTGCGCCCCTGATGTTCTATCCTGAACCTGGTCGACAACTTCCGCCGCTGCGGTGTCAGGATATTGGCTGTCAAATTTCTGTCGCGACAAGTACAGGCGTTCCCGGTGTATGCGGATGCGGGCTGGTACTCAACATCAAAAGTCCTGCGTCTCCCGACACCGGAACAACAAAACTGCCACGCGGCAGGACCTCAGGGCGACTGCAATCAATCTTGTGCGATCGGTTAAACCTGCAATCAAAGCCGAACTTTGGAATACCCCGCGCCTGCATACCATCACGACGATTTATCGCATGCCTGCTTTTTGTGGAGGAGGAAAACGCAGAAAGCCGCGGGCTCAAGCATCGTTCGTCACTGCAGCAGGCGACCATTCGAGAGTTACAGAAGGAATGGCGCAAGGTTGTTCGAGTCGCAATAGCGGCAACTGTAGCAAATTCGCAACTTTCACCAATGAGGCATATAAACAACGACTAAATCACGGCTCACAGAGCCCGCGGGCATAAACTTTCACTACGGCAACGTTTAAGCTGATCTGGTTCGCAACTTTCTGTTGTTTTTTTACAAAAACTATTTTACAGTTGTTGCAAGTCTGCAGCGGCGAGATCGACCGTTCTGACTCTAACTTGCGGTGCAACACAACGCACTAGATTCACAACACACGAAGATTGGAGAAACACGAATGAAAAAGACGCTTACAGCTGCAGCAGTGTGCGCGGTTATCGCCCCGGTCGGAGCAACGTTTGCTGCGGATAACAATGTCACCATCGGCGGTTACGCTCGAACAGGCTTCAACTACTTCTCACCGGACGAAGGTGATGCGTCCACTAACTTCACCTATCGCGGTCGTTTCCAGGTCGATGCCAAAAACGATGCCGGCGTCAGAGGCACACTGCGATTGCAGGGTGATGGAAATACCACAGACGGCAACGTAGGAATCGACCGTGCACTGATTCGCTATGGCAACTTTCGAATCGGTTACTCTGACAGCTTCCAGACCACACACCACGGTTACGGCAACCCGGTAGAGCGCCAGGATGGTGACTACGGCTTCGACCAGGCACATTTTATCGATTACTCTGGGAAAGTCGGTGGCTTCAGCTACGGCGTCGGTGTCCAGGACACTGACCAGCGCAACTCAGACAATACCGATCTCGATTTTTACATTGGTACCGGATTCGACTTCGCTGGTGCGAACATCAAGGTGTCGTTTCTGCAAGACACCAACGCAGGCGAAGGACAGTTCAAGATCAGTGCTGGATACTCAATCGGCGGATTCAGCCTGAATGCGGGTATTCGTGATCAGACTGGCCCCAACGTTTATTCCGCCTCTGATGCAACCTTGGCTGACGGCGCACTGGGTGAGATTTCATCCTACTGGGCTGGTGCCAAGTTCTCGCTGAACGGTGCTATGTCCGTTGGCCTGGGCCTCTCAGGCAATGACAACGATGACAGTGAAGAGTTCACCGCCACTTTGTTCTGGGATGTGGCGCCAAACCTGAGCTTCCGACCTGAAGTCCACGTTGCAGATGCCGGCACAAACGTTGGTTTTCGTCTGTACCGCCGCTTCTAGTACAAATAGTCGTTTTAGTTAGTTGTGGTATGCCCGGCAACCAGCAATGGTTGCCGGGTGCTTGCGTGTTTGATCGGGTAGCGCCTGGGAAAACAATCTGTTGTTTTCTACGCTCTCGATCGGTCAGAGGCGTTTGTGTGGTGATCAGAATTTTCGTTTCAGGCCAGCCGAGTGCAGGATGTGTGCACCGATCTCTTCGACCGACATTTTGGTGGTGTTGACAAAGGGTATACCGCAGGCTCGATACATGGCCTCGGCCTGTGCGACTTCGTACTGGCAGTTTTTGGCGGCGGCATAGCTCTCACCCGGATAACGTTCCTGACGGATTTGTTGCAATCTGAAGGGGTCTATCGTCAGACCGAAAATCTTGTCGCTAAAACCTGAAAGGCAGTCCGGCAGGGACGAGCGATCCAGTTCTGTCGCGGTGAGCGGATAGTTGGCGGCGTAGATGCCAAATTGCAGTGACAGGTACAGGCAGGTAGGGGTTTTGCCCGATCTCGATACTCCGATTACGATGACGTCGGCGCCACCGTAGTGTGACGTCTCCAGGCCGTCGTCGGTGCTAAGCGCGTAGTTGACCGCGCCGATTCTGGCTGAATACTGCGCAACATCCAGCACGCCGTGCGACTTACCCACCGAATGTGACGACTCCACTTCAAGTTCCCTCTCGAGTGGATCGATAAATGTATCAAAGAGATCAAAAAATACGGCACTGCTGCTTGATATGAGCTCGCGGATGTCATCGTCGACGAGCGTGGCAAAGACCAGCGGCCGGGTACCATCGGTCTGAATTGAGGAATTGATGCGCTCTACCGTCGATTGTGCCTTGTCGAGGGTATCGACAAAGGGCAGCGTTTCAACTTTGAAATTTATCTTCGGGAACTGGCTGATGAGGCTGTGACACAATGCCTCGGCAGTCAGTCCGGTCCGGTCGGATATGATGAATGCGGAACGTGACTGCACGGTGACTCCCCGAAATTCTCTGCAAGCGCGGTCCGGTGTGCCGGATGCGGCGGTTATTCAATAGTGTCGTCTGACGTATGGCATGTTTGCCGAGTCCGCCTGTGGTGCTGGCTCGAATGCTGCCATCGGCCGGAATAGAGCGGAATAAGACATGGCAAACTACGTAATCTGGTTCGAAAAGCTCGGCATGAATGATGTGGCCCGGGTTGGCGGTAAGAATGCCTCGCTCGGCGAGATGATACACAATCTCGCCGATGCCGGAATCAGAGTTCCCGGCGGGTTTGCCACCACCGCAGATGCGTTTCGCGACTTTTTATCCCATAACGATCTGGCCGATAGAATCAATCGTCTGCTGGTCGACTTCGATGTAGAGAATGTAGACGCACTGGAGCAGATTGGCGCCAGAATAAGAAAAATGGTGCTCGAGACCCCGTTTCCGGAACAGCTTGAATCGGCGATCCGTGAAGCTTATGCCCACTTGCAGGCTGATGGTGATATATCGGTCGCTGTGCGTTCATCTGCGACGGCAGAGGATTTGCCCGAAGCCTCGTTTGCCGGTCAGCAGGAGACATTTCTAAACGTCAGCGGCGTGGATGATGTGCTTGAGCGCGTAAAAGAAGTGTTTGCCTCCCTATATAACGACCGCGCGATATCCTATCGTGTGCATCAGGGTTTCGAACACGCCGATGTGGCACTGTCTGCTGGTGTCCAGCGCATGGTGCGTAGTGATATTGGCGCGAGTGGCGTGATGTTCTCGATTGACACCGAGACCGGCTTTGAAGATGTCGTGTTTATCACGTCGTCGTGGGGGCTTGGCGAGTGTGTTGTGCAGGGCTCAGTTAACCCCGATGAATTCTATCTGCACAAGCCGACCCTGGCCGCGGGCAAGCCGGCGATTTTGCGCCGCAACCGCGGCAGCAAGCAAATCAAGATGGTTTACGGCCAAGACGTCGCTGTCGAGGTGATCGACACCACAGGCGACGAGCAATTTCAGTTCAGTCTGAGTGACGCGGAGGCTGCTGAACTGGCGACAATGGCGGTGACCATCGAGCGCCATTACGGTCGCCCGATGGACATAGAGTGGGGCAAAGATGGCGTCGATGGCCAGTTGTATATCCTGCAGGCAAGGCCGGAGACGGTCGAGTCCCGCGAGGACAAGAACGTCATTCGTCGCTATGAACTCGATGCCGATGCTACCGAAGTTATGGTCGAGGGACGCAGTATCGGCCAGCGAATCGGGGCGGGCAAAGTCCGCAATATCCCAAGCCTTGAGCATCTGTCTCGGGTGCAGCCAGGCGACGTGCTGGTGACAGACATGACAGACCCCGACTGGGAGCCTGTCATGAAGCGCGCATCGGCCATTGTTACCAATCGCGGTGGCCGAACCTGTCACGCGGCAATCATCGCACGCGAGCTGGGTGTGCCGGCGGTGGTGGGCTGTGGCGATGCGACCGAGAAACTGGCAGAGGGACTGGATGTGACGGTTTCCTGTGCCGAGGGCGACACCGGCAAGGTCTACAATGGCCAGCTTAAATATAACGTCAATGAGATCAAGCTGGACACGCTGCCGGAACTGCCATTCAAGATCACCATGAATGTGGGCAATCCCGAGCGAGCGTTCGACTTCCAGCGCTTGCCGAATGCCGGCGTCGGTCTGATGCGGCTGGAATTCATGATCAGCAATACGATCGGCGTGCACCCCAAAGCGCTGCTGAACTTTGATGCCATGGACGATGGCGTGCGTCGGCAGATCGAAGAGCGATCGGCGGGCTATGCCTCGCCGGTGGATTTCTACGTTGAAAAACTGACCGAGGGCGTGGCAACACTGGCAGCGGCATTCGCTCCGCATCCGGTGATTGTGCGGCTCAGCGACTTTAAGTCGAACGAATACGCCAATATGCTCGGCGGTGACATCTTCGAGCCCGATGAAGAAAATCCGATGATCGGGTTTCGCGGCGCCTCGCGGTACATATCGTCATCGTTTCGCGAGTGTTTCGAGCTCGAGTGTCGCGCGCTGAAGAAGGTTCGCGATGAAATGGGTCTGACCAATGTCTGGATCATGGTGCCATTCGTGCGCACATTGGAAGAGGCAGACGAAGTGCTGGGGTTGCTGGCTGACAACGGCTTGCGGCGCGGCGTCAATGATTTGAATATCGTGATGATGTGCGAGGTGCCCAGCAATGCGATTCTGGCCGATGAATTCCTGCAGAAATTCGATGGCTTTTCAATCGGCTCTAACGATCTGACCCAGCTTACCCTGGGACTCGACCGTGACTCTGGTCTGATCGCACATCTTTTTGATGAGCGTGACCCGGCTGTCAAGAAGATGCTCGCCATGGCCATTCGCGCCGCCAACGATGCCGGCAAGTACGTGGGTATTTGTGGTCAGGGCCCGTCAGATCATCCGGATCTTGCCAAGTGGTTGATGGAGCAGGGCATATCCAGTGTCTCACTGAACCCGGACACCGTGGTGGAGACCTGGCTGTTCCTCGCCGGCCAGGACGTCTAGTGCTGCACTCCCACTGAAACGCAGCGGTGACGTTATGCGGCCAGAAACTCAAGTCTGGCTGCGAAAGTACTCGCGGGTTCGTTGCTGGATTTCGTCACCGCTGAGCTGCTCGACCTCTTGCGAGATGATCCAGACATGCCCGAAAGGATCGACCAGGCGCCCGGTGCGCTGGCCATAGAACTGATCCTCGATCGGCGCTTCCAGTTTGGCGCCTGCGGTTTGTGCCCGGCTGGCAAGGCCGTGCGCGTCATCGACCTGCAGACTGATCCTGACACTGGTACCGCGCAATGATTTGGGGCCTTTGTTGCCAAAACCCGGCATCTCCTCGGACAGCATGATGGAACTGTCGCCGAGCTTCATCTCGGTGTGAATGATATTGCCCTGGTTGTCTTCAAGCCGCGGCCCGACCTCTTCGAAGCCGAACGCGGCTTCGTAAAAGCTAATGGCCTCGTCGGCGCGATTGACGGTCAGATAGGGTGTGATGGTGTGGGTCGGCATGTTACTCACTCGGCTGCACGTATCTCGTTGCATGATACAACCTCGTGCATCTGTCGAGTTAACTTGGGTCGGTTAAATTGGGTCTGTTGTGTTCATATGCAAGCCGGTTAATCGAGGTCGATTTCCAGCGCCATCGCCTGGCTGACAAACAGCGGTTGTATCTCCAGGGCGATAGCAATCGATTCTACTCTTTGGGACTCTGCGGCAGAGGTTTTTCCATCGGCTCTGGCGACTGTGCACAGGTCGCGTATGATCTGCATGCGCTGGGCAACGGTCGTCACCGCTTTGACCTGTTCGATCCGATCGGGTAGATCCTGTTCGAGCAGCTCGAGGTTCAATTCATCGCTGAAGGTGTGCTTGCCGAAGAATTTCTCGAACACGGCAATTTCCCGATCCGATACGTTGCCATTGGCATTGGCCACAGCAATTGAGCCAGCGAACAGCAGTCGTCGCATGCTTTCGTCGGCGTCAGTGCGTCCCTCGAGGTAACTCGGTTCCATCAGTGTCATCAGTACCTGTACGCCGGCTTCAAGTTCAATAGTGGATTGGCCGCCGTCTCGGGCGAGCTCGGATTGATCGAAGAGTTTCAATGCCTTGACTCGCAACGGGCTGAACGGGTGGGTCATGAACCAGTCTTCAGCCGGTGCGCCCTGGCCTGGCTCGGCATCGGCGGACTGCATTTCATCCACCTGTTGCATGAATTCGTCGATGTTGAAGTTAACCAGCGAGCCGCTTAGCCCCGAAGACAGTTTGAACAGTGAACGGGCGACGCCCTGCAGATCCTGTGCGCAGTGGGCACCGGCGCGATCGGCAGAGATCTCGGCATAGCGCGACCAGGTCGTCAGCTGCAGTGCCAGTTTCGGGTTAGGTCGCGCCTGCCCCTGCAACAGATAACCGATCGGGATGTCGTGGTGGCCGTAGAGATGATGGCCAAGCTCATGACCGAGGACAAAGCGCAGCTCGGGCCCCTCGAAAGCTTCGAGCAGGCTGGAGGAGAACATGATGAACAGCCGCCCCTCCTCGGGTTTGACGCAGGCAGCATTGTAGCTGCCACTGGCATAGACGTAGAGTTCGATGGGTATTTTTACATCGAGCAGCTCAATGCACTCATCGGCCATCGTGTGCAGCCACGGGGCCATGCTGCGGCTCAGCCGGACTGAAGTTGCGAGCAATCGTCGACGGGTGCCGGTGGGGCCCTCCTCTTCACGTTTTTCAATCCATTCGTTGACCCGTTTGACTTCTGACGCCTGCATCAGGCGGGCTGCAATGTCGCGGTCTTGTTGGGATCGGAGCTTGTCGGCGTTCATGCGGTATCTCGGGGTGGATGCGGGAGGCCTGCGGTGCTGGTCTTGGCGTGGACGCTGCCACTGTTGCCGTCAGCGCACAACTCAATTGCTGTTTCTTTCTTAAAAATTTCGCTCAAACAGGTATAGTTCGGCGATCGTGCTTCGGCCTCGAATGGCACGGATAGTTTCATTTTACCGCAGGACAAATGCACGGTGAGTAACGACAACAAATACGCCGGCCTGAACCAGCTTGGCCGTTCGGTGGAGTTGCCAGAGTCGCCCGAGCACGCAGAGCTCGAATCGGTGGCCAACCCGCAGCCGGATGTCGACTACTGCGTGAGGTTTGCAGCGCCCGAATTTACTTCTCTGTGTCCGCTGACTGGCCAGCCGGATTTCGCGCACCTGGTGATCGACTATGTTCCCGGCGCGCGAATTGTCGAGAGCAAATCGCTGAAGATGTTTCTCGGGTCGTTTCGCAACCACGGTGCGTTTCATGAGGATTGCACTGTCGGCATCGGACGGCGGCTGATCGATACGCTCGAACCCAAGTGGTTGCGCATCGGCGGTTACTGGTACCCGCGTGGCGGCATCCCGATAGACGTGTTTTTTCAACACGGCGAGTTGCCCGCCGGGGTCTGGGTAGCGGATCAAAATGTGCCAGGTTACAGAGGCCGGGGCTAGTCAATTCCGCTTGTCAACCGCTGCAACCAACCCGGAACTTTAAAAATACATTATTTAGTCGCCCGCCAACTGCGGGCGATTTAATCCCAACAAACAGGCACTTTCTCATGGCCGATATTAGAAAACTGACTGACGATCTGTACGTCGCGCCACAGATCGAACCCGCCGATGTCGCCGAGCTCGACGAGCATGCGTTCCGCGCCGTGCTGTGCAATCGACCCGACCATGAGCAGGAGGGGCAGCCACAATATACGGAAATTCAGCGTCAGGCCGAGGCGCTGGGTCTGATGATTGAGTGGCAGCCGGTCAATGGCGCATTGATTACCGATGATGACGTCGATGCATTCGCTGAGCACACCGAGAATTTGCCGCGGCCGCTGCTGGCGTACTGCCGTTCTGGTACGCGGTGTACTGTCTTGTGGGCCTTGAGCCAGGCAGGACAGCGCGACACCGCAGAGATACTGCAGATTGCAGCGCAGGCCGGCTATAACCTCGAGGGATTGGTCGAGCGTATCAATGCCCGCGCGGCCGCGAAATCGGGTTGAGGCGAAAAGCTCGTTTACAGTTGGCGGGAATTGTCGGGACCGTGACTGTGGTACCATGCGTAGTTGAGTTTTGGCACCAGATGTACTGCGCCAACGTGTCACTGACGGCTATCAATGGAGCGTAATCAATGGTTGATACAACGAAAATCCTGACTGAATTGCTCGGTGGAGGAGGGCGCGGAAACGGCGGGCTCGCATCGCAATCCGGGGCCAAAATGCTCGAGGATCTGCTCGGCGTTGGCAAGCGTGGCGGCCAGCAGTCCGGCGGCGGGATATTCGGTGGTGATCAGCAACGGGGTGGCGGTGGTGTTTTTGGTGGCGGCGACAACTCAGATCGCAGTACCGGTGGTGGTGTTTTCGGTGGCTCCGATTCTGGTGCCGGATCTGGCGGTGGCGGGCTTGGCGATCTGTTGGGCAAGGCGCTGCGGGAGTTGGGTGGCGCGTCCGGGCGTGGTCGATCGCTCCCCGGTAACCAGGGCAACAATCCCTTCGAGCCGTCTGCAAGCCAATTGCCCGACAACGCCAGTCAGTCAGAGGTCTATCTGCGGGCGATGATTCAGGCAGCCATGGCCGATGGTGGGCTCGATGAGCAGGAGCAACAGGCGATCCTGAAAAAGGCCGGCAATGTCGGCCGTGCCGAGGCCGATTTCATTCGTGCCGAAATGGCGCGTGGTACCAATGTGCAATCGTTTATCCAGAGCGTCCCGCGCGGCATCGAAGAGCAGGTGTACGCCATGTCGCTGATGGCGATTCAACTGGACAACCAGACCGAGGCGCAATTTCTCCACGCTCTGGCGCAGGGGCTGCGCATTACCGAAGATCAGTCCAACGCGATCCACGATCGGCTGGGCGCGCAGCGTCTGTACCGCTGACCGCGCGCTAAGTCTCACCCTTTAAATCGGTCGCTGCCGATCGGCTGCGACCTGTCAACTTTCCCTTCGCCGACCGTCGGTCGGCACCCGGCCGCGGCGGACTGCCGTTGCGAGCACAGCTGTTCTGGAGCGCGTCGATGCAACGAAAAAAGATCAATCGAATACTGGTGGCAAACCGCAGCGAAATCGCCATCCGGGTGTTTCGCAGCGCACACGAGCTGGGTCTGCAGGCGATTGGTATTTACAGTCATGAAGATCGCTATGCGCTGCATCGGTTTCAGGCTGATGAGGCCTACCAGATCGGCGAGCCGGGCGAGCCGATTCGCAGTTACCTCGACATCGAAGGTGTCATTGCGCTGGCCTTGAAGCACAACATTGATGCAATCCACCCCGGCTACGGATTCCTGTCGGAGAACCCGGAATTCGCCAGGCGTTGCCGCGAAAGTGGCATCATCTTCATTGGTCCGACTAACGAAACACTCGAGTCACTGGGCGACAAGACCAGCGCGCGCGAATTGGCGCGAAAGGCCGGCGTGCCGGTGTTGGGCGGCAGCAAAACGTCAATCAAGTCCCTGGCGGCCGGCGCCAAGCAGGCACAGGCCACCGGTTTTCCTGTTATGCTCAAAGCGGCGCATGGTGGCGGCGGGCGCGGCATGCGGGTGGTTGAAAGCGCTGATGACTTCGCCGAAGCACTGGAGGCCTCACAGCGCGAATCCTTTGCCGCGTTTGGCAGCAAGGAAGTGTTCATCGAGAAGTTTGTCGCAAGCGCCAGGCACATCGAAGTGCAGATTCTTGGCGATTCGTCTGGCAATCTGGTGCATCTGTACGAGCGCGACTGTTCCGTCCAGCGGCGCTATCAGAAGGTGGTGGAGATTGCTCCGGCACCTAATCTCGACCCGAAGCTGCGCGAGAAGATCTGCAATGCCGCGTGTGATATCGCGCTCCACGCCGGCTATGAAAATGCCGGTACGGTCGAGTTTCTGGTCGATGCCAACAGTGGTGACTTCTATTTCATCGAGGTTAATCCCCGTATTCAGGTAGAACACACGGTTACCGAGGAAGTGACCGGTCTGGATCTGATCCGTGCACAGATTCTGATCGCCGAGGGCAGTCTGCTGGCAAGCGAAGAGCTTGCGATCGGTGAACAATCCGATATCAACGTCAGCGGTTTTGCCCTGCAGTGTCGTGTCACCACAGAGGATCCGGGGAACAACTTCATGCCGGACTATGGGCGCATTGAACAGTACCGCTCGGCCAGCGGCATTGGTATTCGTCTCGATGCGGGCAGCGCGTTTGCCGGGGCGGTGGTCACCCCCTATTACGACTCGATGCTGGTTAAGATCAGTGCGCGCGGTCGCAATTTCGAACGTGCCGTATTGCGTATGCGGCGGGCATTGAATGAATTTCGGGTTCGCGGCGTCAAGACCAACATTCCCTTCCTGCTCAAGTTGCTGGACGATCCGGTCTTTCGCGCCGGCGATTGCCACACCCGTTTTATCGACGAATCGCCGCAACTGTTCGATTTTAAGCGGGCGCCGAGCCGCGCTGGCCGCATTATCAGTTATCTGGGCGACGTTGCACTGAATGGCAACCCATTGGTCGCCGGCAGGCCGGTGGCAGCGCGCCGCGACGCGGTGCCGCTGCCAGATTACGACAATAGTACAAAGCTGCAATCGGGCTCGCGCGATATCTTTCTGAAATCGGGCGCCCAGGGCGTGGCCGACTGGGCGGCAAAACAAAAGCGCCTGTTGATAACAGACACTACGTTTCGCGACGCGCACCAGTCGTTGTTTGCCACCCGCATGCGCAGCGTCGATATGCTCAATATCGCCGAGGCCTATGCGCATCTGGCACCGGATCTGTTTTCGCTTGAGATGTGGGGCGGGGCGACCTTTGACACCTCGATGCGTTTTTTAAAAGAATGTCCCTGGCAACGTCTGGAACAGATGCGTGAGCGGGTACCGAACATTCTGTTTCAATGTCTGGTGCGCTCATCCAGTGTTGTCGGGTACATCAATTATCCAGACAACATCGTCAAGGCATTCATCAAAGAATCGGTGCAGTGCGGTATGGATGTGTTCCGGGTGTTCGATGCATTGAACTGGGTGCCGAACATGAAAATCACCATGGATAGCGTGGTACGCAACGGTGCAATCTGTGAGGCGGCGATCTGCTATACCGGCGACATCCTGAATCCGGGGCGCACCAAATACACGCTCGACTACTACCTCGATCTGGCGCGACAGCTACAGGATCTGGGTGCACACATATTGTGTATTAAGGACATGGGCGGTCTGTGCAAGCCGGAGGCGGCGAAGCTTTTGACTCAGGCTTTGAAATCCGAACTGGACATTCCACTGCACTTTCACACCCACGATACGGCCGGTATTCAGGCTGCGGCTATTCTCAGTGCCGCCGGTGTAAAGCTCGATATTGCCGATGCGGCGATGGCGCCACTTTCCGGCGGCACCTCGCAACCCAACCTCAATACCCTGGCCGAGTCGCTTCGGTTTGGCAAACGCGACAGCAAACTCTCGACCGATAACCTGGATGCGATCGCTGACTACTGGCGACAGGTGCGAGAGTTCTACACGCCGTTTGAAAGTGAAACCCTGCCGGCGAGCGCCAATCTATACAAACACGAGATGCCAGGCGGTCAATACACCAATCTGCTGGAACAGGCGCGTGCGCTTGGTCTTGCCGATCAATGGTCGCGCGTTTGCGACACCTACGCGGCGGTCAACGAACTGTTTGGCGATCTGGTGAAGGTGACGCCGACGTCAAAAGTCGTTGGCGATATGGCGCTGTTCATGGTCGCGAATAACCTGTCGGTCGCCGATGTGATGGACAAAGACCGCGAACTGGCCTTTCCGCGCTCGGTGGTCGACCTCTTTGCCGGCAGGATGGGCAAGCCCTACCAGGGATTTCCCGGTGCGGTTCAAAAGCGGATCCTGCGCGGCGACAAGCCACTGCGCGGTCGGCCCGGCAGTACCCTTGAGGCGGCAGACTTCAAGGCCGCCAGCGCTCGGGTTGCCGAAATAGGCGGCACCGCTAACGTCGATCGAGACGCGCTGAGCTGGCTCCTTTATCCGGATGTCTACGAGGACTTTGCCGAACATCGCAAGCGCTTTGATGACACCAGTGGGCTGCCGACACCGGCGTTTTTCTATGGTCTGCAACCCGGTGAGGAGATCGTTATCGATGAGGATCGCGGCAAGGCGGTGATCATTAAATACCTGACCATGAGCGAGACCCGCGAGGATGGTCGATGCACAGCGTTTTTTGAAGTGAATGGACAGCCCAGAGAAGTGCAGGTGATCGATACCTCTCACGCCAACGCCACCGATTCGCATCGTCTGGCCGACCCGCAGAATCCGGATCACATTGCCGCCAGCATGCCCGGTATGGTCGTCAATGTCACCGTTGCGGCGGGCGACAGCGTCGAAAAGGGTCAGGCGCTGATGGTGCTGGAGGCGATGAAAATGGAGTCGACGCTGTACGCAGAAAAATCCGGCACAATTCAGGAGGTGTTGATTCAGGCGGGGCGACAGGTCGAGTCGGGTGAGCTTTTGGCCGTGCTCAAGGCAGAGTAGTGTCCGTGCTCAACGTTCGTGAATTTCAGCCCGACGATCGAGAGGCGGTAATTGCCGTTTGGGAGCGCTGTGATCTGGTGGTGCCATGGAATGATCCGCAGCGTGATATCGCTCGAAAAATGCACGTCGGCCGAGAGCTGTTTTTGGTTGGTTGTGTCGATGATGATGTCGTGGCCACCGCGATGGGTGGCTACGAAGGCCATCGCGGCTGGATCAATTATCTCGCGGTGGATCCGCGCTGTCAGCGACGCGGCTACGCGGAATGTCTAGTGCGCGAACTGGAGATCAGGTTGATCGCACTGGGTTGTCCGAAGGTTAATCTGCAGGTTAGAGCGAGCAACAGCGCTGTCATCGCGTTCTATGAAAAAATCGGTTACAGCCAGGACCTCAATGTCAGTATGGGAAAGCGCCTGATTCCCGATCAGCCAGACGAGAATTAATTAGATGCTGCGGCTTTGCGAGTGCCGCAATCAGTCGATTGTGTTGAGTGATACCGTCAGAGCAGTCGACTTGACTCATCTGTGCGGCAACGGCTTAAAACCGTTGAAATTAGCCTTGGTGATGCAGCGTTCGGTGACATTTCTGCGCTGAAGTACCATCTGTTCCACATTTTTTGCCTGTATTGCCTGTCAAAAAGCAGGCAATTATCAAAATTACTCCTACACTCTGTTTCGTTATCGCTTGGCGATCGTCGATAAATGAGGTGCTGCCTTTTTATTGATCGTCGGTGATGACCGGTGAAGTTTGTCGTTCCTGGGTAGTAGTGTTTTGGCTTGTGGAGTGTTGTATGGATTTCAAATGTGCTTTTTGGGTTACGACACTGTTGTGGTCGTCCGCCTGCACGACGGGGCCGATACCGGCATCGCGAAATCTAGATGCCACTGAGTCGAAAATGACCTCATCTCTGGAGGAGCAGGAGCCTGTGGTAACCGAAGTACCCGCGGTAGCGAAATCAGTCGATGTCAAAGCAGAGGGAGAGATCGTTCAGGTTGATCGAATCTATTCCGGGACGGTCAATTGCGATGTTGCACAAACCGGCGCGCATAAATTGCCCGAGTGTGTGCGTGCGGTGACCACTGCCGATGAACTCGAACTGATAGAGCTGGGTGCTGACGGTTTGGATGTACCTTTAAAATGAATGTGAAAACGTCTTAAAAAAGGTGTTTTTTCGATTGGATAAACAAATAGCTGGCGCGATACGTAAGACATTTTAGTTTTGTGCACAGCTTTTGCTTTGTCGAGACTCCCAACCAACTGATTAGATTAGAATAATGGCCAATACCAGAATGAAAACCAAGTCTGCACCCAAGAAAGCCGCTCGTAAACCTGCTGCACGTAAGCCCGCCGCTCGCAAGCCGGCAGCGCGCAAGGCAGCGACCAAATCTACTGCTAGAAAGTCCGTCGCGAAAAAGCCGGTAGCCAAAAAGCCGGTGGCAAAGAAGCCGGTGACACGTAAGGCTGCCACTCGAAAGACTGCTGCAAAGAAGCCGGTTGCCCGCAAGGCTGCTGCGAAGAAGCCGGTTGCTCGTAAGAGTGCTGCAACACCTGCTGCGAATGTGGCTAAGTTGCGCAAGGAAATCGCCAAGGTTCAGAAAGAACTGAAAATCGTCAAGGCGGGCCTTAAGGACAGTGAAAAGCGTGAAAAAGCGATGAAAGCCGTTGTATCTGGCGCAGGCCAGATCCAGAAGATTTCAGCTCGCATTGTCACTGTGGCATCAAAAAAGCCGGCTCGCAACAAGGCCACTCGTCGCAAGGCAGCCTAACGCCGCGACATTTCAACTTGCTGTGCAAAAATAACCCGCCTTACGGCGGGTTTTTTTGTGCCCGTTCGTCAGCCGCTGAATAATCTGTCCTGCGCCCGGAGGTATCAGTGATTTTTTCCGTGCGACAGACGTGGCCGGAACAGGTAGGATTTCACGCTACCGATTGCAAACCCTTAAGAGCGTGCCGGACCCTTCGCAGACAAACGAGAAACTGGAAGGCTTTTTACTAAGCCGGCAGTGGCGTGATACCCGCGAAGGGATCGAATTGTCCTTCTGGGCGCATAGTCAGCGAGGACCCTTGCGCATCAGTGTGCCACGGCAGCGAGCGGTTTGTTTTGTAGATCGGGATTTTTCGCCGAATCTGCCGCCGGGTGCGCAGCGAAAGCCTGTGACGCTCAGTGTGCCGTCGAACAAGCCGGTGGACGCTATCTACACATTGCAGCAGCGCCAAATGGCAGAGTTTCACCAGCAGTACGCCGGTAGTGGGCGTGTACACGAGAGTGACATCAAGCCTGTCGAGCGCTACCTGTCTGAGCGATTCATCCATGCGGGCTTTTCTGTCAGCGGTGTATTTCATCAACGCGATGGCTATCTCGAGGTGGTCGATCCTCGCTGGCGCGCCACGCTGCCCTCACTGGATTTAGTTCTCGCCTCGATCGACATCGAGACGCGGGGCCTCAGTGGCGAGCTCTATTCGATCGGTGTGCACTGCGGTGAGCGCTCGATTGTGCTGATGGTCGATGGCAACCGCCGATCGGATTGTCAGCCGACGGCTGATATAGATTTCAGCTTGCGTTTTTTTCGCGATGAGCACGCACTTTTACAGGCGTTTTTTACGCTGTTGCAGGCGCTTGATCCGGACATTCTGATTGGCTGGAATCTGATCAACTTCGATCTGGATTTTCTGGCTCGCAAGTGCGAGGCGTTGGGGCTATCACTGGCACTGGGCCGTGGTGGTGAGGCGAGCGCGATCCTGCAACCGGGTCAGGTGGCCAACCTTACCGTTGCGCGCGTGCCCGGGCGAGCTGTGCTGGACGGTATCGATTTGCTGCGCGCAGCGTTCTGGTCGTTTGAGAGTTTTTCGCTCAATAATGTGGCCAATCAGTTGCTGGGGCGGGGCAAGATTATCGCCAGTGACAATCGCCTGGATGAAATCAATCACCTTTTCGAAAACGACAAAGTCGCGCTGGCGCGCTACAACATTGAAGACTGCCGACTGGTCACCGAGATATTCGCACACGCAAGACTGATTGACTTTGCCGTCCAGCGTGCGCGCATGACCGGCCTGCCGATCGACAAGACCGGCGGGTCAGTCCAGACCCTGGACAATCTCTATTTACCGCGCATGCATCGACTGGGTTACGTCGCCCCGTTTTCGCGTGATCACGATGGTCTTGGCAGCCCCGGTGGCTATGTGCTCGACTCGGTGCCCGGGCTGTATCGCAACGTCATCGTGCTCGATTTCAAAAGTCTGTATCCGAGTATCATCCGCAGTTTTTTGATTGATCCACTGGGTATGGCAGTTGAATCCGAGGATCCGGTACCCGGATTTGCCGGCGCGAATTTCTCTCGGGAGTCGCATATCCTGCCCGGATTGATTGCTGAGCTATGGCAACAGCGCGATCACGCGAAACGCGATTCGAACGCGCCGCTATCGCAGGCGATCAAGATCATCATGAATTCCTTCTATGGTGTGCTCGGCTCAAACGGGTGCCGGTTTCACGACCACAGACTGGCCAGCAGCATTACCCGGCGCGGTCACGAGATCATTCAGGTCAGCCGTCAGTTAATCGAGGAGGAAGACCTGCAGGTAATCTATGGCGATACGGATTCGCTGTTTGTTCTGCTAGCCGAGGCGCTGGGCGACGAGCAGGTCAAGCAGTGCGGGCTGATGCTGCAGAACAAACTCAATCTCTACTGGCGCGATGCTCTGGCGCGAGATTATCGACTGGAGTCGTGCCTGGAGGTGGAGTTTGAGACGCATTTTCAGCGCTTTTTTATGCCGACCGTGCGTGGGTCCGAGTCGGGTAGCAAAAAACGCTATGCGGGATTTATCGCCGATAAGCATGGCGGCATGCAGTTGTTGATCAAAGGTCTGGAGGCGGCGCGCACCGACTGGACACCGCTGGCGCGAGAATTTCAGCGCACGTTGTTCGAGCAGGTGTTTAGCGATCAGCCGATCGAGCCGCTGGTGCGCGATACCAGGCAGCAATTGCTGGACGGGACGCTCGATGAAAAGCTGGTTTATCGCAAGCGTATACGACGCAAGCTCAACGACTATCAGCGCAATGTGCCGCCGCATATACAAGCGGCGCGCAAACTACCCCATGCGGGGCGCTGGATCGAGTATGTGATTACACGCAACGGCCCGGAGCCTGTGGAGGCGCTGAGCGCTGAGCCGGATTACGAGCACTACCTGAACCGGCAGCTCGCACCGGCTGCCGACGGGATTCTGCATTGCCTCGATACGAACTTTGAGGCTATTTGCGGGGCGCAAATGCAGTTGTTCTAGCCAGTTTGAAACCGCCAGGGAAAGCCGCAAAGATCTGCGGCCTGTGCTGCTTCAGGCGCTCTTTTTAAGCCGGGTTTCCTTTTTTTTGTCTTTCTTGTCTTCTTTCTTGTCGCCGCTTGCATTGCTGGAAGCCATATCGAGGCCTTCGAGCAGTTTGTCGTCCTGTTCAGGCAGAACGATTGCGTCCTCTCCATCGGGCAACAATTCGGCGAGTCGCTCACAGGCTTTCTCGGACTGGCCGCGCAACTCGCGGTAGGCCTCGACCAGATCACCGGTTTGCTCCAGTGTTTTGGCGCCTTCGTCGATTTTGTCCTGAAGCTCTTTTTTCTCTTTTTTGAGGGTTCTGACCTGGGCTTCAGCCGCTTTGCGAGCGGTGTTTTCGTCGTGCTTTTGCTTTTTGAGCACTTTGAGTTTCTTGACGACGTTTTCAGGTGTATCGGCCAGTGCCGAGTTGATTGCCTTCAGCTCTCGATCGCGGTTGGCCAGGTCGGCCTTGGCTTTCTTTAGCGCGTCGGCGTTGGCCTGGCGGCCGGCTTCCAGTGCGTGTTCGGCGGATTCGCGTGCGGCGACGGTTTCGTCAATCGCGCCCTCAGCCTTGGAACGGGCGTGTTCGCTCATTTTCAGCTTGGCACGCATCTCGTTGATCGATTCATCTGCCTTGGCGCGTGCCTTGGCGATGTTGCTATCGGCGTGATTGGCGCGATCCACCAGTTTGTTCAGCGCGTCCTTGATGTCCGCGGCCGAGCTGTTCGAATCGAGGTCGAGGGCCTTGATGACTTCGTTTGCCAGAAGTTGTTTGCTTAGCGCCAGGTCCTTCCATACCTGTAGTTGAATGTCGTCTGTAGCTTGACTCACACAATGATCTCGCGGTCTGATTTGACGGGGATAGCCGAATAACGGCCACATCGCCCTTTTCGGGCTGCCCGTCGGTCAATTAAAAAGAAGTGGTGGAAAACAATAGTTGGAGGCGTAGTCGGTAACTGGGTTGAATCTTGTTCCAATGCACTGATTGGCGGAAGCCTTTCCGGTCGACAGGTCTGTATGCGTCCTTCCCTCCGTCCAGCGGTCGATCGTTGCGACGCCAAGAGGCTCTGGCGGGGGGAATGCAAACGCCGTTTTTTGAATAACGGAGTTGGATCGTGCGCGATGACATTCCAGTGTGCGTGTATTTAGACCGGGATTTGCTCCAGGACAGTTCTAATAATCAGTGGATTAACTCACGTACCCGCCCATTATAGAGATTACAGCCCTTTCTACAAGTAATGATTTCAATTTTGATTGTCGCAGTCGATCGGTGTGTGTATCGATCTTCCCGGCGCAAGGGTCGTGATATTCGATATTGAGACCAAGCAAAATGCTCGCCGGGTCGGGCAGAACTCGGGTTTGACGTATAATGCCCGACTCTAGACGGGGGAATCGCGTGACTCTGAAGGCTGTATTCGGTGAGCTTCAATCGGCGCTCAGTCGCGCCGTGCTCGGACAGCCGGCTCTGGTTGAGCGCATGCTGGTCGCGCTGCTGGCGGACGGGCACCTGCTCGTGCAGGGGGCACCCGGACTGGCCAAGACGCGCGCAGTGAAAACGATGGCCGCTTTGATTGATGCCTCGTTCCAGCGGATTCAGTTCACGCCGGATCTGTTGCCCGCGGATATTACCGGTGGCGAGATCTTCCACGCTGATTCAACCCGTTTCGAGTTTGTGCCAGGCCCGATATTCAATTCGGTTGTACTGGCTGATGAAATCAATCGCGCGCCGGCTAAAGTCCAGGCGGCGCTGCTCGAGGGTATGGCCGAACGCCAGGTGACTGCGGGCGGCCAGACTCACGCGCTGCCGTCGCTCTTTTTCGTGATGGCGACGCGCAATCCAATCGAGCAGGAGGGTACCTACGTTTTGCCTGAGGCTCAGCTCGATCGATTCCTTATGCAGACCGATATTGACTACCCCGATATGTCAGTCGAACGAGAGGTCCTGCTGCTCGCTCGGGCCGAGGAGCAAGGTACTGCGCCGATTGCACCGCGGGTGTCGGTGGATCAGATATTGTCTGCCCGACGACAGATTTCCGGGCAGCACATGAGTGAGGCGGTGCAGAACTATCTGCTTGCGCTGGTGATGGCGACGCGCGATACCGCGGTTTATTCATCTGAACTGGATCGAGATATCGAGCACGGGGCGAGCCCCAGGGCAACCATGGCGCTGGACCGGTGCAGCCGCGCGCGTGCCTGGTTGCGTGGCCGCGACTATGTTACGCCAGATGATGTCCAGGCACTGGCACACGATTGTCTGCGACACAGACTGGTGCCATCGCTGGCGGCGCAGGCGCGTGGACGCAACAGTGACTCGATCGTTGATGAACTACTTCAGCTGGTACCGGTTACCTGATGCCGGACGCGCAGATGCATTCAGCCGACGGCGTCTACACCAGTGTGGCGCAGCTGATCGACTGGCGATATACGGTGCGCCGCCAGTCGGCAGTCGACGCACTGCCAACGCTGTTTGATTTGCCAGGGCGCAGGCCTTCACCCAGGTCCGGGCACGGGACTGAGTTTCGAGAAATTCGCGACTGGCAGCCGGGCGACGATCCACGCGAGATCGACTGGCGCGTCAGTGCCCGACGTGCCGATTTGATGGTGCGGCAGCATCAGGACACGCGCGAGTGTCCGCTGTTTCTGGTTGTCGATCAGCGAGCTGACATGTTTTTTGGTTCGGCGCAACGTTTCAAGTCGATCACCGCGGTGGATGCCGCCGCGTTGTTAAGCTGGATTGCGCACGGCCGCGATGATCGACTGGGCGGGCTGATTTTTGGTGGCAAAGTCGCACCGCTGCGTTGTGGCAAGGGGCGACAGCATTTGTTGCAGTGGTTGCAACAGCTCTCGCAGGCGAATGGCGGGCTAAATGCCGGCTATCAGGATGTCAGCAGCCTCGACGATGCGATACAGGCCGCACTGGTGTCGGCACCCACCGGTGCCCGTGTCGCATTGATAAGTGATCTAGGGCAACGCAAGCCAACCACGCTTGCGCTGCTTGCGGCGCTTGCCCGGAAAACCCGGCTTGCGCTGTTTGTCGTTCGCGACCCGCTCGAGCGTGAACTGCCACTGGCTGGCAGGCTCGGTGTTAGCGATGGGCAAAACAAAACCAGTGTCTGGTTTGGCTCGTCGCTGCAAAAGCGCTATCTCGACGCCACCGCACAGGCCGATACCCAGCTGCGTCGATGGTGTGAGGTGAATGGTGTTGTGCTGCATCGACTGTCGACTGACCAGCCTGTCGATGAGCGGCTCGTCGCATCGCTCGATGGCCGAGTCGCGTGACGCAAGAGCAAATAGCGCTGGCGCAACAGCTGCGCGCCTTGCATCTGCCTGAGCCTGTCGGTTACTGGCCACCGGCGCCTGGCTGGTGGCTGTTGGCGATCGTGCTGCTGTTAGGCGGCGCGCTGGCGTTGTTCGCCTGGGTGCGGCGGCGACAGCAGCACAGCTTGCCTGGCAGGTGTCGTCGTTTGCTGGTGCAAGCCTACGCCCGCTGGCAGCGTAGCGGCGCGACCGATACCTATCTGCACGAGCTTGCCGCTGTGCTCAGGCGTGTGGCGCTGCAAACTGATGAGCGCACTCGAGTGGCCGGCTTGAGCGAGGCCGACTGGATGGGCTGGCTGGCACAGGCCTCGGCCCATCCACTGGATGAGGCAAACTGCCGGGTTGTCGCAAGCGATCTCTACCGACGCGCGACGCCGGATCTCGATGTGCCCGGTTTGCACCGTGACCTGTTGCGCTGGGCGCAGGGTCTGCATGCTTGACTGGGCTTGGCCTTGGGCGTTTGCACTACTGCCGTTGCCGCTGCTGGCGCGCCGGCTGTTGCGCCCGGCGACTGACAACAGCCTGAGTTTGCGGGTGCCGTTTTATCGGCAACTGCAGCAGTTTGATCGCAAACAGCAACGACGCGACTGGCTGTCCGCCTCGATTGCCGCGCTGGTGTGGCTGGGGCTGGTGGTCGCTTGTGCGCGACCGGTCTGGTACGGCGCGGCGCGCGAGATCCCGACTGGCGGGCGCGACCTGATGCTCGCTGTTGATCTGTCCGACAGCATGCGCATCGAAGACATGCAGCAGGCAGGCAGCCTGATTACCCGGATGGCGGCAATCAAAAGCGTGGCGGCCGAATTTATCGAGCGACGCCGTGGCGATCGGCTCGGTCTTATTGTGTTCGGTCAGCGCAGCTATCTGCAAACACCGCTGACGTTTGATCGTCGCTCGGTGGCGTTGCAGTTGAGTGAGGCGCTGCCAGGGTTTGCCGGTTCGTCTACCGCTATTGGCGATGCGATTGGTCAGGCCATCGTGCAGTTGCGCGATCGACCGGCGACCAGTCGTGTGTTGGTGTTGATGACTGACGGTTCAAACACGTTTGGCAGTGAACCGCTGGAGGCGAGTGCCATCGCCCAGGAGGCTGGCATCAGAATTCACACCATTGGCGTCGGCGCTCAATCGCTGCGCGTTGTCGATGTGGAGGGCCGGCAAAAAGAGATCGATCCCTCGCGCGATCTGGATGAGGCGACCTTGCAGCAAGTAGCCCGAATGACCGGAGGTCAGTATTTTCGCGCACGTGATCCAGACGAAATGGCGTCGATATACGCAGCCGTCGATGAACTGGAACCCACGCCTGAGCCCCGTGTGGCGAGACCGCAAATCAGCTTGTATCACTGGCCGCTTGCACTCGCGTTGGTATCCGTCACCGGTCTTTTGGCGCGCGCGCGGTATCGCTGATGATGCAGTTCATCAGCGACTTTCAGTTCCTGCGGCCGCTGTGGCTGTTGCTGATTCCGCTGCAACTGGCAGCAACGTTCATGTGGTTTAAAGTGGCGCCTGCAACAGGCTGGGCACGCTTTGTTGCAGCCGACAAAATTCGATTTTTAACGATTGCCGATGAGGCGCATAAAAATCGTGCGAAGCCGTTGTTGTCACTGGCCGCGATGCTGGCGTGGCTGGCGATGGCGGGTCCAAGCTTCAGCCAGCTGGACTCTGCAGGTGGCGCGGACCGGCGGGCACTGATTGTGTTGCTGGATCTTTCGCCATCGATGCTGGCAACGGACAGCAAACCCAGTCGCATTGCACTGGCTCGACTCAAACTGATCGATTTCTTGCGCACTCGCGCGAGCCTTGATACCGGGCTTGTGGTCTATGCAGCGGGCGCTCACCGAGTCGCGCCGCTTACCGATGACCCTGGCACAATTGAAACACTGGTGCCGGTGTTGACGCCGCAGATCATGCCGCGCATCGGCAGCAATCCGCTGTCCGCAGTCGAAATGGCGCTCGACATGTTCGACGGTGCGGGTGTCGATGGTGGCGAACTGCTGTTGATTTCTGATGGCATCGATGACGCGAGCGTTGCCTCGATCAACGCACTGCTCGACTCGCACTGGCGGCTGTCGGTGCTGGCGGTTGGTGTCGACGAGCAGGTGCCGATTCCGTTGCCGCAGGGCGATTACCTGCGCGATGACACAGGCGCGATTGTGCTGGTTGAGCTTGCACACCAACGACTGCAGCGATTGGCACAGCGAAACAATGGGCGCTATGCGACGCTATCGGTCGATGATCGCGATTTGAACATCCTGGCGCGCGATGCGACAGGCTGGTTTTCGCGCACTGGCGATGCGCGAGCGGGCGAGTACGACCAACGCCGCGATGTGGGTTACTGGCTGATCCTGCCACTGTTGCCACTGGCGTTGCTGTTGTTTCGGCGCGATCAATTCTGGCTGCTATTGGTCGTTCTGTGCGTGCCATTGCAAGGGCACGCGGCAGATTGGCAGGCGCTGTGGTTGAATGATGATCAACGCGCAGCCGCCGCACTGCGGGCAGGTGATGCAGAGACCGCGCGGACGCTGTTTAGCGATCCCCTCTGGTCGGCTGTGGCGCATTATGCAGCCGGCGATTTTTCCAGTGCAGCCCGACTTTTTGCCAACGCCGGCACCGCGGACGGGTTTTACAATCTTGGCAACGCGCTGGCGATGGACGGGGAGCTTACGGCCGCGATTCGCGCCTACCGACAGAGCCTGGCCATTGATCCGGCCAATCAGGACGCGCTGCATAATCTGGCGCTTATTGAGGAGCTGGAACAGACGACGTCCGATGCGCAAAATCAACGGCGCCAGAGCGCAGGCAATGACGAGGGCGAACAGCCAGCGCAGGAGGCCGAATCCGAGCCGCCACCCGAGCAACAACGGGCGTCCGACTCAAGGCAACAGCGCGTGGGTGGTGCGACCGGACAGGGACAGTCACTGGCTCAGCACGCCCTGGAAGCGGGTGGCCAGAGCGGCAGCCGACCGACCGGCGCCTCAGATGAACTGTCCGATCAGCCGGCGGCTGACGCCGAGCCGGCAGAAGCTACCGCGCTTGATGCCGGTGAACTGGAGCAGGGGCGCGCTGCCAACAACCTCACCACCGTGCGCGAGCCGAACGACAACGCGGTGCTGAATCCCTACAGTGAGCAGTGGTTGCGTGAGTTGCCTCAGGATCCAGGCGGTTATCTGCGCCGCAAGTTTCACTACGAAGCCGAACTGCGATCGGCAGATGAGTGGCCGGCGGTGTTGAACTACTGATGCGTGGCTTAACGACACAAAAGGGCCAGTGTACTAATGCCGGCATGGCGATGTGGATCTTAATCGCCAGTATCGGCCTCGTGTTGCCTGTCAGGCCGACGCTGGCGGATATGCAAGTGAACGTGATTGCCGACCGGGCGCAGGCGTTTGTCAATCAGCAGATCTTGTTGACGGTGCGAGTCGAGGCGCCCGTTGAGGCATTCAGCATCACAGGCGACTCGCTGCAGATCGCCGACGCGCGGCTGCAGCCGACGGAGAAGACACAGCAGATACGCGAGGTCAATGCTCGTGCGTTCAGGGAGACGGTGACCGTTTATTCGCTGTTTGTGCCGTCAGCCGGCACAGTACGGGTGCCGTCGCTAACCTTTCGCGCACAATTGCCGGTGCCGGTGCTTGAGGATGGCACCAGGGCATCCGGGGGCAATCCGCGAATCACTGCGCGCAGCGAGCCACTGGCGATTGAAATTGCACCGCCACCCGATACGGATCGAGTCTGGTTTACAGCCAGTGAAGTTCAAATTGAGTCAACCTGGCAACAGCCGGCTGATCAGATCGTTGTCGGTGAGCCGTTTATCCGCGATATCACTGTGACAGCAGCCGGACAGTATGCGGCGGCGATCCCGCCCGTCACCTTCGCTGAAAATCCAGTGCTTCGCCGTTATCCGGCAACAGCGGATCTCTCTGAGCATGAGGATGCTGCCGGTCTCACCGGGGTGCAGCGGCAGTCGATCACGCTGCTTGCCACCCGGCCCGGGTCGATCGAGTTACCAGCGCTGGCGCTCGACTGGTGGGACACAGATGAGCAGGTCTGGCGCATCGCCCGCACACCGGCGCAGACCATTACCGTGCAGTCCGCTGGACGAGGCGATGGGCTGTCGCAGTGGTACCCGCGGTTGCTCTGGGCGTTGGCCCTGTTATCGGTGTTACTTGCTATCGCGGTGATTGCGCTGTGGCGCCAATTGCGGCACCTGCGGCCCAGGCAAACGGCCATGTCAGCGGGCCACCGTGAGTCCCGCGAATGGTGGCGGTTGCGAGGGCGGCTGCGCGCCGCAAGTGTTGCCGAGATTCGCTTGGCCATTGTTGCCTGGGCTTCGGCGGGACGGCCTGACTTGACCTCGATTGAAGCGCTTGCGATCGCGTATCCGACGCTCGCACCGATGTTGCAGCGGCTCGATCAGGCCTTGTACGCCGACAATGCCCCCGATGATTTGTCGCCAGTGGAAAGAAAGCGCCTGTATCGCGAGCTCAGGCTTGCGCGCAAGCAGCGGCGGCGTCTGCCTAAACCTGCTGAACTGCCGGCGCTCTATCCTCAGTCCTGAGGGGGCGAAGCCTGGACTGGGTGTTTCCCGCCACAGGTACTGTCGCCTTCTCGCGCCAATCTACTATCGTTTCAATTGCGGGGTTTTATCGACAAGCCCGATTTTCGACTATTCGGATATGCTAATGAACCGACCTTCCCTCTACATCACCCGGCCAATGCCTGACGCGGTCGTGCAGGCGCTCGATGGGCACTTTGATGTGATGATGCGCGAGCAGAACAGCGCACTTGATGCCGCGGCGCTGCGCGAGCTGATGCAAACCTGTGACGCGCTGCTGCCAACCCTCGGTGATCAATTGCACGCCGACGCGTTCAGTGCGGATCAGCGCTGCCGGATGCTGGCCAATTTTGGCGTGGGCTATAGCCATATCGATGTCGATGCGGCCGCCGCTGCAGGGGTGGTGGTCAGCAATACCCCTGGCGCGGTAACCAACGCGACGGCTGATATTGCGACGATGCTAATGTTGATGGCCTGTCGTCGAGCCAGTGAGGGTGAGATGCTGGTGCGTGCTGGCGACTGGCGTGGCTGGCACCCAACGCAGTTGCTGGGCCTGCATGTCAGCGGCAAAACGCTGGGGGTCATCGGCATGGGCCGGATTGGCAAGGCAGTGGCCAGACGTGCCCACTTTGGCTTTGGCATGCAGGTGGTGTTTTTCAATCGCTCACTCGTGGACGATTCGACCGTGCCCGGCGCTCGCCAGCTCGATTCGGTAGCGGATGTTCTAAAAGTGGCCGACGTGGTGCAACTGTGTGTGCCCGGTGGCGATCAGACTCGTCATCTGATTGGCCGCGCCGAACTGGCAGCGATGGCGCCTCATGCGGTGATTGTCAATACGGCGAGGGGTGAGGTGATTGATGAGCAGGCTCTGATTGATGCGCTGAGCTCAGGCGCTATCCAGGCTGCCGGGCTCGACGTGTACGAGCACGAGCCAGCAGTGCCCGAGCGATTGCGACAGCTGCCAAACGTCACCTTGCTGCCGCATTTGGGTACCTCGTCACTCGAAGTGCGCGAATCCATGGGCATGATGGCAGTTGAGAATATTCGCGCTTTCTTCCAGGACATACCGGTGCCGAACCGCGTGAATTGATGCTCGCACGCGTGACTCAGCGTTACTGGAAAACCCCGGCGTGCTGTTCGCGCAGCACGTTCTTTTGCACTTTGCCCATCGCATTGCGCGGCAATTCGTCGATGACAAAATACTGTTTCGGCTGTTTGAACTTGGCCAGTTTTTCGGCCACGTCTGCGCGGATCTGATCGAGGTCAATTTTGCCGCCGGCAACCAGTAGTGCGACTACGCCCTCTCCAAAGTCCGGATGCGGTGCACCGATCACCGCCGATTCGAGTACGCCAGGTTGATCGTCCAGCAACAACTCGATTTCCTTTGGGTAAATATTGAAGCCACCGGAGATCACCAGATCCTTGTTACGTCCGACAATATGCACATAGCCGTCGTCGTCGATGCGACCGAGATCGCCGGTGATTAAATAGCCGTTGGCGCGCAGATCCTCCGCGGTTTTATCCGGCATTCGCCAATAGCCTTTAAATACGTTGGGTCCACTGACTTCCAGCATGCCCACTTCGCCGCGCGCGACTGGTGCGCCGGTGTCCGGATCACATACTTTCAGCGAAACGCCGGGTAGTGCGAATCCGACGGTGCCGGCTCTGCGCTCACCGTCATACGGATTGGAGGTGTTCATGTTGGTTTCTGTCATGCCGTAGCGTTCGAGAATTCTGTGCCCGGTGCGCGCCTCGAAAGCTTCGTGAGTTTCTGCCAGCAGCGGCGCGCTACCCGAAATGAATAGTCGCATGTGCGAAGTGCGCTCGCGATCAAAGCGCTCGTCGTCGAGCAAGCGGGTATAGAAGGTCGGCACGCCCATCATCGAGGTGCTGGCGGGTATTTGCTCGATCATGTCGTCTGTATTGAAGGAGGGCAGATAAATCATCGAGGCCCCCGCCAGCAGTATCACATTACTGGCGACAAACAGACCGTGAGTGTGGTAGATCGGCAGTGCGTGCAGCAGCACGTCGGTGGCGTCGAACTGCCAGTAGTCGACCAGCGTCTGCGCGTTCGACAACAGATTGTTGTGTGTCATCATCGCGCCCTTCGAGCGACCGGTTGTGCCCGAGGTATAGAGAATCGCTGCGAGGTCGTCGCGCGATCGCGGTACGGGGTCCAATTGGCTTGACTGCGCAGCCGCCGCATCGATGATGGTGCCGTTGCCATCGGCATTCAGGGTGGCGACTGTGGCACCGGCGCGCTCGGCTGCGGGTGCTAAAGAATCGCTCGCCGAGGCGTCACAGATCACAAGCCTGGGCTCGGCGTCCTCGATAAAATACTCGACTTCGGCTGCCGTGTAGGCTGTGTTTAATGGCAGATAGACAGCACCGCTCTGCACACACGCAGCATAGAGTGCTAATGCCTCGGCAGACTTGTGCACTTGTACCGCGACTCGGTCACCGGGTTGCACACCCGCGGTCACCAATGCGCCGGCCAACTGCGAGGCCAGTGCCAGAAACTGTTCGTAAGAGTAGTCTTGCCCCCCGGGCAGGTGCAAAAAGAGGGCGGAGTTGTTCAGATGCGGTTTGAACAGCGCATCGTACAGAACGTTGGGCATTGCGGATCCGGCGGCAGGATTTAAGCGTTATTGTATCGCTTCAGGTGCGTGCCAGCACAGGCCCGGGATTCTCAAACCGCGTGTGTTTCGATACACCGGCCGGCAGAAGTCCGGCCAATGGTGTGTTGAAGGCGGCTTATTGAATCGACGGTTCCACCGGCTCCAGCAATGAGGCCAGTACATAACCGTTCTGAGTGTCTATGTCGTCTGACTGCACCTGAACCCAATCGCCCTTTTGCATCACGATGCGAACCTTCTTGTCGGTGCTCAGCGACACGATGATTGGCGAGGTAGCTGACGGTGCGCGACGCACGTTGGTCCATTGGATGCGGGCGCGATAACGCATTTGGTCTTTCGCCGGTTCGTCGGGCTCGGCACGCAGAGCGGCGTCGCCGGTTTCGTTGAGACGCGCCAGCAGCAGAGCGATTTCCGGATCCGGTGCGATCGCACTGGATTGCGCGCTATTGCGTGCGGGCGAACCGATCGTACGTATTGGTGCGCTGACAACAGCCGGTGCCTGCGTAATCACCGGGGCAGCCAGGGCAGTCTGGCCAGCCAGTGCTACCGATTCCGCAGACGGCTGGATCGCGCTTTCAACAGGCGCGCGCGCGACTGAATTCTCGTTGTTGTGGGGTGGGTTGAGGTAGTTCTCCAGGTACAGAAAACCGACGAGAAAAACCGCCAGCAGGATAGAGAACTTGAACAGCGTTACTATCGTCTGGACGAATAGAAAAAACGCCGGGTAGTCGTAACGCCGGGTCAAACGAAACCGCTGGACCGCGTCCAGGAGACTCCTGATCGATCGCATATAGTATTCTCCGCGGCAATAAGCCGCCACATATCGCCACTAGCGAGGTGGCGGGAACGTTCTGCGCGTTACGACGGCAACTTGCGCAGGTGTTCCACTGGTAATGGATTGTGTGCGTCAATGTACAGCGTTTCGATCGGCAGCCACGGTGTGTGGTTGGTCGATCAGACTCGCCGGGATTCACTCCCCATTTGAATACTATACAGGATTAACAGTTCGTAATGTTATTGGAACAAGCAGCGTCAGCGAAGTTTTCATTCGTTGACATTGCACACTTGCCATCCTGGCGAGCCCTAGGGATATTCGATGGAGATACTACAAGGGAAGCTCAAGTGCCGGCCAGTGAGCCTGCGATAGCGACGCTCAATAGCCCCGACCCGGGCGGTCTTGTAAGTTATCTGCAGCATACATCCCGGCGCCGATTGTACACCAGTGCGCGCCCGGGAAAGCGTGACAATTACCGCGTGTGAATGAGCTGTCGGTAACCAGCGCGAAAGTCGGGATAGAGAAACTGGTAACCGCTGGCGCGTAATCGCGCGTTCGAACAACGCTTGCTGCCGGCGATGCGTCCGCTGCTGCTGACTGCTTCGCGTTCTTTGGGCGCGTATTGCAGGCCGAGTTCGGCGGCGATGAATGACTCCACCTCGGTTGTCGTGGCCGGACAATTGTCGGACGCGAGGTAGCAGTTGTCGAGATCGCCGATCCGCTGTTGCGAAATCAGATGGGCCAGCACCGCGGCGCAGTCATCGACGTGGATGCGGTTGGTCAGGCCGGCGCGTTCGGCCGGTGTGAAATTGCCGGATGCGACGCGATTAATCATCCGCAGGCGCCCGGGCCCATAGATACCGCTGAAACGCACAACCGTCCCTTTGCCAGTCGCCAGCACCTGTGCTTCGCCTTCAAGCATGCGCTGGCCGTTGAATCGTTCGGGTTGGGTTGTCGATGTCTCATCGACCAGGCTGCCATCGTTCTGGTGATAGACACCTGTTGAAGACACGAACAAGACGCGCTTAATTGCAGCGACGTTGCCATTCAGTGCTGTGACCACATTGGCCACGCCATCGACGTAGGCGAGCCGATAATCTGCATCGTTGAACGCGGCGGCCGCCAGCGCATAGATCAGGATGTCACAGGGATCCGTTGCAAGCCAGCCAAGCGTTGACGGATCGCCGACATCGCAACGGCGTGCGTCGATCCATTCGGGCAGGGAGCTGATATTGCGTTTGCCTGCTGTGATGTGGTGCTGGTCGCGCAGCAGGGTAGCGCATCGCAGGCCTACGTCACCGCAGCCCATAATAGTGATGTTCATTGGGGCGAGTATCTCTGACTCGTGTCTCTAGCTCGCGTCAAAATCCAGCACGAGCTTTTCCGAGTCGGGTCGGGACTGGCAGGCGAGGGTGAAGCCGGCTTCGATTTCCCACTTTTCAAGCGAGTAGTTCAAATCCATTGAAGCGTTGCCGCTGACGATCTTGCAACGACAGGTGCAGCACATGCCGCCGGCACAGGAGAAAGGCAGATCCATGCCGGCGCGCTGAGCGGCGGCCAGTACGGTGTCGCGCGTGCCGTCGACAATAATATCGCGCGAGGCACCATCGTGAATGATAGTGACCGTAGCACCGCTTTGCGCATCAACCGCGCGTGTTGGTGCGGCGCGGCCGGTTTGGGCGCGGGATTGATCGGTAGTGAACAGCTCAACGGCAACCTTCTCCTCAGGGATGCCGCCATCGATCAGCGCCTGTCGACATTGCTCGATCATCTTCTGCGGGCCGCAAAGGTAGATTCGATCGCAGTGCTCCGGGTGAATGAGGTCGGCATCGATTAGCTGTTTTAGCTTATGGTCTGTCAGTCGTCCGTTGAGTAATTCAACGTCCTGGCGCTCGGCACTGAGTGTGTGGATCAGTGAAAAACGTTCAAGGTACCGATCCTTGAGGGCGTCTAGATCGCTGCGAAACATGACCGAAGCCGTGGTGCGATTGCCATAGAGCAAAGTGATGTGGCTGTCGGGCTCGTTCGCCAGTACGGATTTTGCGATCGACAAACACGGCGTAATGCCGGATCCGGCGGCGACTAACAAATAGCGATGGCGTCCGCCAATGGTCGCGGTGAATCGCCCCTGCGGTGGCATGACCGAGATGCTGTCTCCGGCGGCAAGCGTCATCGCGTAGTTGGAAAACAGACCACCCTCGACCTGTTTTATGCCTACTTCCAGTATTGCCGCATCGCAGCTCGATGAGCAAATGGAGTAGGAGCGCCGCACATCTTCGCCATCAATCGTTGCGCGCAGGGTCAGGTATTGTCCGGGCGTGAAGGCAAATTCTTCTCGAAGCGTTGCCGGCACCGCAAACGTCAATGCAACGCCTGCGTCGGTTTGCGGGCGAACGGCTGCGATATCCAGTTGTTGGAAACGGGGGGCAGGCATGGGTCAGATACACTTGAAGTGGTCGAAAGGTTCGAGACAGCTATTGCAACGATATTGCGCTTTGCACGGCGTTGAACCGAACTCTGACACCTTTTCTGTATCGGTACTGTCGCACGATGGGCAGGTCACTTTGCTTTTGGCAAACAACCGCAGTGAGTTGTCTGTGGCCGGATCCGGTGGCGCAATGCCGTTGGCCCGTAGTTTTCGACGCCCCTCGGCGGTAATCCAGTCACTCGACCAGGCCGGCGACATCGCTCGTTCAACGCGCGCCTCGAATCCGGCATCGCGCAATGCCTGTTCGATCGCCTGCTCGATCACGCGCACCGCAGGGCAGCCACTGTAGGTCGGTGATGCGGTGGCGACAACCGTACCCGAGGCGTCAATTTCAACCTCGCGTAAGATGCCAAGATCTGCCACCGTCAAAAACGGCAATTCCGGATCGGCGACCGCTGCGGCAACCGCTTTGGCGCGGGCGAGTCTGTCGTCCTGTTGGGCGTTTGGCGCGGTCATCACCAATTCGCTCCGGGATAGGCTCGCTGCATATACTGTAACTCGGTCAACAGATAGCCAAAGTCTTCTGTGTGCAAACCGTCGCGCCCGCCAGTTTGCGGCCACGGCACTTCTGGCATCTCTAGCTTCGCCTCGGTGAAGACGTCGTCGACGATTGTTTGCCAGTGTTGTGCAATTGCGTCGCTCATCGAAAAGGTGCCATCTTCGATGCAATTGGCCATCGCATCGGTGCGAACAAAAAGCTCACCGGTGTAGCATTGCAACGCATCCACGGCGGCCTGCATGCGTCGGGCACTTTCTTGCGTGCCGTCGCCAAGCCTGATAATCCATTCACCGCTGTGGCGCACGTGATAGGTCGTCTCTTTAACGGCCTTGCCGGCGATGCCGGCCAATACCGGATTCGGGCTGTCCAGATTCTCTGTCCACAGCACTCGCATGAAAGCGGAAAAATATAACTGGCGCAGCATGGTGTGTGCGAAATCGGTGTTGGGACGTTCCACCAGCAGGCAGTTGCGATACTCGCGATCGCTGCGCAGATAGGCGATGTCGTCCTCGCTTCGACCCCTGCCCTCGATCTCTGCCGCCCAGCTATACAGTGCGCTGGCCTGGCCGATCAAATCCAGCGCCATGTTCGGCATCGATAAATCTTCTTCGAGAGTGGGCGCGTGCCCGCACCACTCGGATAGTCGATGACCCAGAATCAGATGATCGTCGCCTATTTGCAACGCCAGATTAAACAGAGGCTGTGTGTGTTCGATTTCACTCGCGTTGGCCGGCATCACATGTGACCCACTTCATCGGGAATGTCGTAGAAACTGGGGTGGCGATAGACTTTGTCAGCCGCCGGATCGAAGTTCGAGTCGCTGTTGTTTGGATCGGATGCGGCGATTTGATCGGCGCGGACCACCCAAATCGAATTGCCTTCTTCGCGCCGGGTGTAGACGTCGCGCGCCGCCTGCAGGGCCATCTCGGCGTCTGCCGCATGCAGACTACCGACGTGCTTGTGGTGCAGGCCGCTGCGCGGGCGAATGAACACTTCCCACAGCGGGGTCATCTGGATGTCGTCGCTCATGCGTGTGCCGCCGTCGCAGGGGCGTGGCGATCGGCGTGCTTTTGAGCGTGCGCCAGTGCCGCCTCACGCACCCAGGCGCCGTCCTGCCAGGCTTTGTTTCTCGCCGCCAGCCGGTCGCGGTTCATCGGGCCGTGCCCTTTGACCACGCGCCAGAAGTCGTCCCAGTCGATTTCGCCGAAGTCGTAGCCGCCTTCGCCGTTGTTTTTGTCTGGATTCCAGCGCAGATCCGAATCTGGCATCGACAGGCCGATCAGTTCAGCCTGTGGCACGGTGGCGTCGACGAATTTTTGTCGAAGTTCGTCGTTGGTGAAGCGTTTGATCTTCCATTGCATCGACTGGTCAGAGTGCTGGCTGTCAGTGTCTGGCGGCCCGAACATCATCAGCGACGGCCACCACCAG
>CAZYDV010000013.1:0-41444 GCA_964646405.1 uncultured Granulosicoccaceae bacterium
TTTAAATTGTTCGGGGTGAGTGGCCAGACACCACAGCGCGTTGCCGATCAGGGTGACCGTGGTATCTACACCAGCTGACAACAGCGAGCGCACCAGCATTGCCGCCTCGTCCTGGGTGATTTCCCCTGAATCGGCGGCGGCGTAAATGGTTGCGCCAAATCCATCGGCTGTCAGGTTTTCACGCTTACATTGTTCGGTGATCCACGGCACGATATCCGGGCCCATTGCCATCGCCTGGCGGCGCACGGCATTGTCTGGCCCCAACGCGTTAAATACCATTGAGCCGTAATCCACCAATTTGCGTCGATCTGCCTGTTGCAGGCCGACCGCTTTCGGAAAGACCCGGGTAGGGAAGGTTTCTGCCAGTTCACCAACCGCTTCGATCTGCCGCTTTTCGAGTAGTGTGTCGATCAGCAGTTCTGCTTCGACTTTGAAGGTATCTCGCAGATTGGCCACCACGCGCGGCGACATGGCGCGCAGGATGACGCTGCGCGTTTTGTCGTGGTAGGGTGGATCGACTTCCAGCACGATACTGGCGGGGCGCCAGGGTTTCTCCAGGCTGAAATCCTGCAGTCCCACACCACGTGAGGATACAAATCGCTGCCAGTCTGAAAATACTTCACGGGTTTCTGCGTAGCGACCACACGCCAGCATCGAGTAGCGTGGCAGATAGACGAACGGTCCCAGGTTGCGCAACCGACGGTAGAATTCCACCGGGTTGCAGAGTACGGCGGGATCATACGGATCGACGTCCCACTCCGGCACATTATCGGGTGCCGCTATTGATTTGTGACCTTCCGTTAAATGCATGAACACTCCGGGCTAGCGTGGAATTTCGCGACGCGCTTTCATCTCCCTCTGAATCGTACCAATACGTCGAACCCAGGGGCCGTAACGTTTGCTGTTCTCTGGCAGTGAGCGCAGCGCTGTCTGCGCCGCTGCCTGGCTGGCGTAGATGCCGCTGGCCAGTCCGTACTCAGCCTGATTACCCGCGGTGGTCTTGTAGTGATAGGTAACAATCGCACGATCCTGCGGCAGGTTTTGGGAAAAGCGATTCAGAAAACCCAGATCGGCGCTGGAGCCAACCTGCACGGTGTAGTGTTCTGCAGGTTGTGCAATCAGCCAGTTGTCCGTGTGAGTGCCGCTATTTTCAACAAGGGTATCGGCAGCGTTGGCCAGTGTCATTGGCGTACTGGTGCGTTGGACTGTAGCCGTGGATGTTGGCGACGGATTGTTGCTGTGCTGTGCCAGTGATGTTGCCAGTGCCGACAGTGACGATGGCGCGCTCGCGCGAGTCTGTTCTATCGATTGCACGGCCGCGGGGATAATGTTGAGCTCATCGGAACTGGCCGTGTCAGATGCAGAGTCGATCGCAAAGGCAACATGCAGAACCTTGCGCAGCAGTGGTGGCACATCCTGCGCGTGCGCCATTGCTGATAACCAACGGGGCAGTCTGCGTTTGCGCTGCGTATCGATGTTCACGGTAGCCGTCATACCGGCGCGCAGGGGCAGGGCGTTGGTCAGTTCCTCGATTGTCAGTGCGACCGGGATTCGCTGCACCACCTTGACCCAGTTGCCCGTTGCGTTTTGAGCGGGCAACAGCGAAAACTCGGCACCGGTGGCGGGGGCGATGGTCGACACCCGCGCCGGCCACTCTGCGTCCGGGTAGGCGTCCACCTCTACGGTGGCTGTCTGTCCGGTGCGAATGTTGGTGAGCCGGGTTTCCTTGAGGTTGGCTTCGACCCAGACCTTGTCTGTGTTGATTAGTGAAAACACCGGTACACCGGCCTGCACGTACTCACCGGCCTGCAGTTGCATATTGCTGACGATGCCATTGCCGGGCGACAGAATGGTGGTTTTTTCAAGCAGCGACACAGCCTGCTGGTGACGTGCCTGTGCCTGTTGAAAAGCCGGGTGGGATTCGATCGGCAGGTTTGCCGAGCCGCCGAGGGTTGCCAGTGCCCGTCGCGCTCGCTGGGCGAGCACGCTGACGCTGCGCTCTGCCGCCTGCAGGTTGTGAAATGCCTCGTCGTGCGATTCGGTGACGCCGAGGCCCCTGGCTTTCAGGGCACTTTGGCGTTCGTATTGTGAGGCGAGAAACCGCACGCGCTCGCGGGCGGCCTCGATGGCGACATTGGCCTCGCGATACTCCGCCCGCATCGATTCAATGTCCGCTCTGGCGACATCCATTTCCGCGCTAGCCTGCGCGACCTGCAATTTGATGGGTTCCGGGTCCAGCCTGAAGAGTTCACTGCCCGTTGAAACCTGAGTATTGTCTGCAACGGCAACGCTAATGACACGGCCGGCAGTATCCGCGCTGATTGAGATAATATTGGCTTTGACGTAGGCATTTTCGCTGACGATAAAGCGACCGCCGGCAAAGTAGAAATGCGACGCGGTGACGATGGCGATAAGCGGTACCACCACCAGTAGTACCAGTCGCAGCAGTGCACGGCGCAGTCGCGCGATCAGTGGCAGGGGTGTGGCTTCAGCCGTCATTGCAGCCGCTTTCCGTGGTGGTCAGGTTGTCCTTGATCTGCAACAGCGCATCGACAAGCTGCTCGTGTTCGGGCTCTGACAGACCAGCCAGTGCCTGTTGCCGAACTTGCGCGGCATGCTGACGCATCTCGCGAATCATCGGTTCGACATCGACGGTCAGGTAGATTCGATTGGCACGCCGATCGTGTGGATCTGATTCGCGCCGTATCCACTTTTTTGCCTCCAGCCGGTCGAGCAGGCGGCCGAGGCTCGGCTTCTCGATCTCCATCAGTTCGGCCAGTTTGGTCTGGGTCAGGCCATCTTCGCGGTACAGATGGGTCAGCACCCACCATTGCGAGCGCGTCAGCCCGATCGACTTTACGCGCCGGTCGAAATTGGTTCTTAACAGCCGGGCGACGTCATGCAGAATCAGGCCGAAATTGCGATCAAGGCTCTCTTGTAACATCCGTGAATATTAGTAAGCTATGCAACAATAAGCAATACAATAGTTGCTTGGCTAATCAACTTCTCGCCCGGACATGTCTTGATCAGTGACGCAAACACCGAGCGCAGCACCCCCAGTCCCTACTGGGTGTTGCTGACGGTATCCATCTGCACCATGCTCTACTCAATGACGGTCACCGTCGTCAATGTGGCGTTGCCGCAGTTGCAGGGATCGCTGTCCGCCAGCCCCGATCAGATTGCCTGGGTAGTCACGCTGAATGTGGTCGGCACCGCGATTGTCACGCCGATGACTGGCTGGCTGACCAGTAAGCTCGGCCAGCGCTATCTGATGCTGGGCAGCGTCGGTGGATTTGCTATCGCCTCGTTCCTGTGTGCCACCGCGGAGTCGCTGGCGCCGATGCTGCTGTATCGGGTCGCGCAAGGCGTCTTTGGTGCGCCGATTGTGCCTGTGTCGCAAGCGCTGGTGCTGGCGTCGTTTTCTTCAGACAAGCGCGCCATGGCGCAGGGATTTTTTGGTATGGCAGTGGTCGCAGGCATGGGGCTCGCGCCGGTGATTGGCGGCTACGTCGCCGAGCACTACAACTGGCGGGCGATTTTTTTGTTGTTGTTGCCGGTTTGCGCTGCTGCAATCCTGATGACGCTGGTATTCATACGCCAGGCGGGTCGTTCAGATCAGCACAAACTCGACTGGACCGGATTTTTGTCGCTGTCCGTCGGGATCGCCTGTTTGCAGCTGTTGCTGGACCGCGGCGAGGGGCTGGGCTGGTTTGGCTCTGGTGAAGTGTTGCTGTATCTGGCCGGACTTGTACTGGCAAGCTATCTATTCGTGGTGCATACGATGACTTGTGATCAGCCATTCTTCAATCGCGAATTGCTGCGTGATCGAAACTTCACCGTCGGCTTGTTACTGGTGTGTTTTTACGGAATGCTGAATTTCACGCCGATCACTCTGCTGCCGCCGATGCTGCAAAACCAGCTCGGCTATCCCGATTCACTGGTGGGCTGGTTGCTGGCGATGCGCGGGCTCGGCATGATTGGCGGCTTCTACATCGCCGGTCGGATGGGCGCTGTGGATCCGCGTATCAGTATGGCGATCGGCTTTGCGATGATAGGCGCGAGTGGACTGGCACTGGCGACGGTTCAGCCAGACTATGCGGCGGATTGGGTGGCGTGGGCCGGGCTGTTGCAGGGCGTCGGCAGCGGTATATTGTGGGTGCCGGTCACGACGGCGGCGTTCTCGACCCTGCCGGATCGACTGCTGCCGGATGGCGCGGCGATTTTTCATCTGCTGCGAAATGTGGGTCAGAGTGTGTATATCGCTTTGAGCTTTCTGGTCGTGGTGCGTAGCGGGCAGATTAATTACAGCGAGCTTTCGCAAAATCTCACCCCGTTTAACGAGCACCTGTCGTTGCCATGGGTGACGGGCGGGTGGGGGATCGACAGTGTGGCGGCGTTGCGCGCGGCCAGTGGTGAGAGCTTGAGGCAGGCGCAGCTCATTGCATTCAACAATGCGTTTCTGCTCTACACGCTGACTTGCTTTGCCGTGATACCGATTGTCTTTCTGTGGCGCAAACCCAGGGTGGCTGTGCCTGGCTGATTTACCGCCGGCCCCGCGCGATGGGGCCGACATTGCGATCTGTCTGTCAGGATTTCTTGGTGCCGCCAGCGTGTACCAGCGGGCTTGCCTGATCGAGTCTTGGGTGGCCGGCCTTGAATGCGGCGTGCAGATCGTCCTCGCCGTCCATCGCCCGCAACGCTTCGACAATCACGTGCGTCGCCGCCAACACATCCTGGGTGTTGGCACTTTCCGAGATGGTGTGCATGTTGCGAATCGGGAAGCCGATCGAGGTGGCTGCACAATCGATGCTTGCCAGTACCCCTGCCATGCCATCGGTGCCGGTGTCGTTGCCACATACGTCGATCTGAATGGGGATGTCGTGCTCAATCGCAGTGCGCTTGATTCTGGCGTTTAACTGCTCGCTGACGATAGCGCCGGTTGAGAGCGTGAAACCCTTGCCCATTTCCAGTGGTGACATATTTCGATCGCCAATGTTTGGCGCGGCGACGTAGTCGTGATTGACGTCCACCGCGATGATTGCATCGGGTTTGAGCTCACCCGCCGCCACACGGCTGCCAAAGCGTCCGATCTCCTCGTGTGAGGCACAGGCAAACAAGCAGCGTACATTGTTGGTGCCACCCGCCTCGGCGATCAGTCGTGCAGCCTCTGCCGCCACGAAGCAGCCCAGACCATTGTCGAGGTAGGCGCCGTAAAAGGTGTTTGGGCTAAAACCTTTCTTGATGGGACGGTTTAACAGAATGGTGTCGCCAGGGCGAATGCCGAGCTTTTCGATCTGGCTGGCCTTGTCACTGCCGTGAATCTGTAGTTCGAGATAGAGCTGTTTGGGTTTTATGCCCTTGTCTCCGGTGCGTTGCGCCGGTTCGGAAAAGTGAATTGCACCCAGTGCCTCTACCGTGCCCCCGCTGAGTGCTCTATAGCTGCCCGGGTTTTCCGGATCCTCGCTGTAGAGCGTGACTTCGTGACCAATCAATGTAGTGGGGAGGAAGGCATCGCTGTTGATCCATATCTTGCCGTCCGATGCGATCTTTCGAACCTGCATGCGGATTTTGTCTGCGTGGCCAATGATCATCACCGAGAACAAGTCGTCGCGACCGGGGTGGCTGTCCCAGACAACACCGGCGTTGCCCTGGAACTGGTGCAGTCCCCAGTTGTCTGGCAGGACTTTGTCCAGTGCCGGTTTGATCACACCCATGGTCATTGCGCTCTCCAGCCCGACTGGGCTGGGAGCGGCGATGATGTCCCGCATCAGGTCGAATTGCTTGGCCGGCATCGGGCTTTTCCAGGGGGCTTTCTTGCTCATGTAGTCTCGAATGTGTTGCGGTTAATGACGTGCTGGAGTCTAATCTTCAGTTGAGTTGTCAGCGTCTATCTTGCTATGACCCGTTAACTCGTAGAGTCGATCGATCTCCATTCGCAATTGTGACACTTCCTGCTGCAGTGTAGTGATCTCTGCGTTCTTGCTCCGGCTTGCTGTCGCGGGACTCGATGGGTGCAACGGCATTTCGGGCACGCCGCACAACAGGTGCCCGTAACGGTCTTCTCGCTGGCCGGCGCTGCGAGGAATGAGTAGTGCGAGCGGTTCATCACCCTGGGTCATGCGTTCGAGGCTGATGAGCAGATCATCGTCGTCCTGAAACTCGAACATGCGCTGCGTGCGCGTCTGCAGCTCGTTGATCGTTTGCGGGCCCCGCAACATCATTACTGTCAGTAGAGCCTGTTGTTTTTTGCTGATACTTAACTCGTGTGTCAGGCGTTGCTCGTAGCGTTCACTGCGCGCGCCCATTTCATAGCGAACGAGCTTTCTGGACTCGAGTTGGCGCAGCACGCGAACCGTCTCGCCCTGCTGGTAGTCGGTGACGGGTTCACGATTGGATTTCTGATTGCAGGCGCTGAGCAGGCTCTTGACCGTCAGCGGATAGGCATCGGGTGTGGTCAGTTGCTTTTCCATCAACGCCGCCAGCACGCGCGCCTCGACGTGGCTCAGCATCGAAGGTTCGTCTGCTTCAGGCTCTGGAGATTCTTCTTCGCTCACGATTATCCCGTCGATGGTGGCCGACTGTTTATATACCATCACAGTCTTTTGACAAGGCGCGTTACAGGTGATTGAGCCGCCAGCAGATCGTCTACCTCTGACCGGCATGGAATCCCCTGTCGCCCGCCGAACCGCGTGCATTTAATTGCCGCGGTTGCACTGGCAAAGAGTATAGCTTGTGATTCCGTGCTGCACTCGGCCAGCGCCAGTGCAAATGCGCCATGCCACGCGTCACCTGCCCCCAGTGTATCCACCGGGCTTATCGCAAAAGCTGCTGTGTGCCAGCAGGCCTGTCCGTCGCTCCAGTAGGTGCCATTGGCGCCATCGGTTACGGCGACCCAATTGCGGTGCTGCTGTGCCAGGTTTGTTATCGCGTCTGTAGGCTCGGTGCCAGGGCAATGGCTTTTCAGACCTTGCATTGAAAACACGCAGTGGCTCGCCGTGGCGACTGCCTGATCGCACTCATCGAGTGGTTGTTCGGCGTCGAGCACCCCGGGGATCTGTTGATCAGCCGCCAGTTGCATGGCGCGGTTGGCGCCTGCCGGCCACTTGGTGTCCGCGACGATGGCATCTGCCGTGCAATTCTCCCTGCTTAGCCAGTCCGCCACTTGCGGTAGCGTGGGATCGCGGTAGTTGGCGATCAGGCGCTCGCCTTTCGAGTCGATGAATATTGCCGATTGCGATGATCGGCAACCCTTGATCTGTCGAACCAGCTCACAGTCGACCCCATCGTGTTGCAGCGTGGCCACGATGCTGGAGGCCGTTTCATCGTCGCCCACGCGAGCGGCGAGTCTAGCCCGGCCACCCAGACGCTGCACTGCGACGGCAGCGTTGGCAGCACCTCCGCCACCGGTGATGTGCAGCGCGTTGGCGCGATACTTTTGCGCGATCATTGGCATCTCGTCAAAGCCGAATACGCGATCTTCCACGGCGACGCCAACACAGACAATTTGCTTGGACGCTGGTCTCAATCTACTCACTCTTCACCGCCAGAGGGCCGGTTTGTCCCGAGTATGCGGGACTGATTGCCCTGCGTTGGCAATATGGCTGGATCATGCCATGCTTTAGCGGGATAATTCCGAACGGGCACCGACCCGAGTTGGTGCCATACCGATTTCACAATCGCCGGGGAGAACGCCATGTCCGACAAACCCTTGCCCCATCACTCAGCGCCGCTGGGTGAGCTCGAACAGCGCGTTAAAAGTCTTGAGTCGCTGTTGATCGAGAAGGGGCTGGTCGATCCACAGGCGCTCGACCTGCTGGTCGATACCTACGAGACAAAAGTCGGCCCGCGCAACGGAGCCAGTGTGGTGGCGCGCGCCTGGACCGACGCCGCGTACCGATTGCGACTGCTCGACGACGCCACTTCGGCGATCCTTGAAGCGGGCTATCGCGGTCGTCAGGGAGAGCACATGGTGTGTGTCGAAAACACGCCGCAAGTGCATAACATGGTGGTTTGTACGCTGTGCTCCTGTTATCCGTGGCCGGTTCTGGGGTTGCCGCCTAACTGGTACAAGTCTTCAGAATATCGGGCCAGAGCGGTAAGTGAGCCACGCGCTGTGCTGACTGAGTTCGGTGTCGAACTCGACTCCGACGTGGAGGTGCGCGTGTGGGATTCCACTGCAGAGATTCGCTATATGGTGTTACCGATGCGCCCGGTGGGAAGTGAGCAACTCGATGCGACGCAACTGGCCGATCTTGTCAGCCGCGATTCGATGATCGGTGTGGCGGTGCCGCAAATGGCTGGCGCGACATGAACGGCGCACACGATCTGGGTGGCAAGCACGGTTTTGGTCCTGTTGATACCAGTCAGCAGGTTAATTTTGCACACGACTGGGAGGAGAGAGTCTTCAGGTTGACGCTCGCCTGTGGCATGTTGGGACAATGGAATATCGATGAATCGCGCTTTGCTCGTGAGGACACCGACCCGGCGCACTATCTCAACAGCAGCTACTACGAACACTGGCTTGACGGACTCGAACGTCTATTGCTTGAAAAGGGGTTGGTGACAGAACGCGAGCTGCAACAGCGTAAGGCTTGCGACAAAACCCAATTGAATGCTGTGGATGCTGATCAGGTGCCCGCGATACTGGCTGCCGGCGGACCCACGCAACTTGCCACCGATAAAACACCGCGATTTGAATCTGGACAGCGCGTTGTGGTACGGGCCGATAATCCGCGTACTCATACCCGTGCACCCGGTTATGTGAAGGGCCGAACAGGTACTGTCGTACAGCATTATGGTGCCCATATTTTTGCCGACGAGCACGCGCGCACTGCAAAAAAGGAGGCAGAGTACCTGTACTGCGTTGAGTTCGATGCAATTGAATTGTGGGGCAGCGCTTCGGCGGAAGTGCCAAGTGTGGTGCGGGTGGATTTGTTTGAACCCTACCTGCGGGAGTCTGATGAGACATGATCATTTGATTGAATTCGGCCTGCCGCTGATTCCATGCGAATAGTTTCACTCTTGCCCGGCGCCACCGAAATCCTGTGTGCGTTGGGTTTGCACGATCATTTGATTGCGATCAGTCACGAGTGTGACTACCCGCCATCCGTCCAGAATTTACCTCGCGTTTCCTCAACGTTATTGTCATCCGAGCTCAGCGCGGCAGAGATAGACCAGCAAGTGAGTCAGGCGCACGCGAGCGGGGTACAGCTGAATGTACTCGATGTGTCACTGCTCAACGATCTGCAAGCAGATTTGGTCGTCAGTCAGAATCTGTGTGATGTCTGTGCGATCGATGCCAGCGCGCAGCCACTGGCATCGTCGCTATCTGACAAAGTGCCTGCGTTGATCAGTCTCGATGGCACCGATTTCGATGGCATTCTCAACGACATCAGGCAACTTGGCGAAGCATCTTTCAGATCGCTCCAGGCGCAGCAATTGTGTGCCTCACTGGCGAGTCGCTGGCGCGCACCGCAACCGCCAATGATAACGCAGCCGCCCCGTGTTTTATTTGTCGAATGGTCGGACCCCGGATACTACGCGGGTCATTGGGTGCCGCAAATGATTTCGCGCGCAGGCGGTCACAACCTGTTTGGCGTAGCAGGTGAGCGCTCGGGAGTTTTTGAATGGTCACAGGCGCGGGCAGAAAAGCCGGACGTCATTGTGTTTGGCTGTTGTGGATTCGATTTGCAACGAAATGTTGAGCTTGCCCGGTCTTTTGCGGTTACCGCCGACGGCAAACACATGCTCTCCACAGCACAGGGTGGTCTTTGGGCGGTTGATGCGAATGGATTTTTTAGTCGTCCCGGACCGCGCGTTGTCGATGGCATGCAAACCATGGCTGATCTACTGAGAGGTCGGCCAGTAACAGGTATCAGTGCGCGTGTTGCCATCGAGTAGCGATTGAAGGATCTGCTGGTACGACGACAGGCCGTCGCAAATGGTCGGCCTGTCGATGCGGAAGGGTAGTGTCAGGCTGCGGCGTACTGGCGCGTTTGCAGCTCACGTCTGGCCTGCGCCTCAGCGGTATAGCGTGAGGTCGGTCTAATCAGCAACCGTTTGATGCCGATCTCGTCGCCTGTGTCTTCACAGTAGCCGTAGTCGCCAGTGCGAATTCGATGTAGCGATTTGTCGATATCTCGAATCAAGTGCGTTTCACGCTCTTTCATCCGTACCTGAATCCAGTACTGCTCTTCCTGGGTCGCGCGATCGGATTCATCGGCTGCACGCTCAGCGTCCAGTTGGATCTCGTCTTCGCTTTGATTTCCCTGTTCAAGCGATTGACGCATTTCCAGCAAGTGCTGACGAAAAAAGGCTAGTTGTTCGTCATTCATGTAATCCTCATCTGGCGCAGCAAGGATTTCTTCTTCCGTTAACATGTTATGTGAAGACCTCTGGAAGGAATTTTATTGTTTATAATTCCGTGGCTTGAAATCGAATGTTGTCAAAGTGCTGTGACAAACACGTGAAAAGGACTAGCGTCCGGAATACAGAAAACCTTAACAAAGTCTCGAACCTTCCATCCGTTGCACCCCGAGTGCCATCAATGATGGACTATCCCGGACACACAGCCGCCGGCCCGAGTGCACGTGCGGTCGGGATCTGTCGGCTGATTCGACTCGATACTCTGTCTTGATTGTTTTTGCGCAAACCGGGTTTGCGCGGCAGTGCAAGTCGCTGTCAGACTTTGTGCCAAAGGCGCTTGGTCCAGGCCGGGACTCGGCTACTGAGTAATCCTGTGAGAGCACGATTCGCGCCCGCAGTGTGGTACTGGGGCAAATAAATTTCCCCAGACTCTGGCGGGTGTCGCGTTGATGGCATTCGACATTGGCACGTCGGGTTGTGGTGTGAAAATGCGGACCTGTCAGCCGCGGGTGTCAGCACACAAATCGCCAAACAGTGCTTGCAGCACAGCGATGGCGGCAAGGCCTGCGGTCTCGGTACGCAGGACGCGCGGGCCAAAGCAAACTGGCAGCACGCCGTGGGCGCTGGCTCTGTCGCGCTCATCCTGGCTGAAGCCACCTTCGGGGCCAACAACCAACGTGCAGCTACCCGCCGCAGGAGCCTGAGTCACACCGATACCCTGGGTGGCATCCGGATCGAGCAGGAAGGTGGTGTCGGACTGGCGCGTGCTCAACCATTGTTCAAAAGTTTGTGGCACCTCGATCTGCGGCACGACGCTGCGATTGCACTGCGCGCACGCGCTAACGGCAATCTTTCGCCAGTGATCGAGCTTGCGCGCCTGCTTGTCCGGCGCAATCTGCAGAATTGATCGTTCATTGCTGACCGGTGCGATGGCGTGGACTCCCAGTTCTGTGGCTTTTTGCACGACGAGATCTAGCTTCGCCCCTTTTGCCAGTGATTGCACCAGGGTGATCTTCAGCGGTGATTCTGTAGAGTTGGCCTGGACTGATTCTATTCGCAGGCTGGTTTTGCCGGCGGTAGACGCGATCGATGACAAATAATCGTTTCCGTCGCCATTAAATAGTGTCACAGGGTCATCGGTCTGACGCCGCAGCACGCGGACCAGGTAGCGGCTGTTTTCGCTGTCGAGATCGACGACATCGCCTTTGTTTAGGCTTGCGCTGACAAATACTCTGGGAATTCGCAAGACGGCTAACCGGATTTTTCCTGGAGTTTGCTAAAGCGTGCCCGCAGTTCGGCTTTTTCGTCAGCTGTCATCTGTGACGGCGCCTTGTCGAGGGGGAGCTCGCGAAATTGCAATCGCTCGGATTGCCGGTTCAGCTGGGTGATCGCCTGTGCCAGCACATCCGCAGGGGGCTCGATGGCGCTGGTCTCGGATTCCTGCATGCCGTCGCTTGCGATTTGTCGCAGTTTGTCGGATTCGGCTCTATCGCGAAATTGCTCCAGCAGGTGGCTGACGGTGATCTGCGGGTTGCATTCGACAATGGTGATGATTTCCATCAACAGCTTTGCGCCCGGAATGGTGTCTGAAAAATTGTAAAGTTCGGGGTCGATCTCAAGCACAATGGCCGGCTGTTCGAAGATGGCGGCCAGCGCTTTTCGTACCGCCGACGGGGCGCCGGCTCGAGCCGGCGCAGGCTGCTGCGATCGCGCGGCCGGCGCCGGCGCAGAAGATTCGAAGATCTGGGTGCCGACCAACTCACTGAGCTGTTGCTCGACCAGCGATCGATAAATGCCCTGTGGCATGGCTTGAACCAACGGCTTGCCTAGCTCTGCCAAACGCGCGCGGTGACTCGCCCCCGGTGTGCTGGCCTGCATCTGAGACTGTTGCTGCAGTTCTGTGAGTAGAAAATCGGCGGCATCTATCGCGTCAGCGGAAAGCGCTTCGAAGCCATCGTTGCCGCGCTGATTGACGATGCTGTCCGGGTCTTCGCTGTCGGGTAGAAACAGAAATCGCGCAATTCTTCCCGACTTCAGACAAGGCAATGCGGCATTCAGCGCTCGCCACGCGGCCTGGCGTCCGGCTTGATCGCCGTCAAAGCAGAAAATAATTTCGTCGGTCTCGCGAAACAGAATGTGCACCTGATCTGTGTTGGTTGCGGTGCCGAGTGTTGCCACGGCATTGCGCAGGCCATGCTGTGCCAGCGCAATCACATCCATATATCCCTCAACCACGATGATGTGGCTCGATTTGCCGGTTCTGGCGCGACGCAACTCGTAGAGTCCATAGAGCTCGCGGCTTTTCTGGAAGAGGGTGGTTTCCGGTGAGTTCAGATACTTGGGTTCACCGCTGCCGATGATGCGCCCGCCGAATCCGATAGTGCGACCGCGGCGATCGCGAATCGGGTACATGATGCGTTCGCGGAATCGATCGTGCGTGCGCCCACTGTCGTTGCGTACCAGCATACCGGCGTCGAGTAGCTCGGATCCCTCGGGTGTCAGCGCAGTTTCGAGCGTGTGCCATCCGCCCGGCGCGAAGCCGAGTCTAAACTCGCGCGCCGTTTCACCGGTGATACCGCGCTGCTGCAGATAGCTGATGGCATCGGGCGCGTGCTTCAGTTGTTCAGTGTAAAACGTAGCGCAGGCGTTGAGGGTGTCGTACAGCGCCTGTTGATTGCGAGTGATCGGAGCGATGGCCTCCCTCGGCACTTGCATGCCGACACGATTGGCCAGGTACTCGACCGCGTCGACGAAGTGCATATGGTCGAAATCGATCAGAAAACCGATCGCGGACCCATTCGCACCACAACCAAAACAGTGGTAGAACTGCTTGGTCTGGCTGACATTGAACGATGGCGTTTTTTCGTCGTGGAACGGACAACAGGCTTTGTAGTTGGCGCCAGCTTTCTTCAGCGGCACGTATTGGTCGATGATTTCGACGATGTCGACTCGGGCGAGCAGGTCATCAATGAACTGTTTGGGGATTCTGCCAGACATAGCTGCGGTCGCCGAACGGCCACGTATTATATCACTGTCGCCGGGTCTGCTATTCGGGCAAATCTGCGGGCGAGGACGCGAAACGCGCCCTCACCCTATTCAGCGGAGGCCTACTGGCCGTTCTTGATCTCGTCCTGGAGTTGCTTGATCGGTCGAATCCAGGGTTTGAACTTGCGCACCTCGGCAGGCATTGCGTCGATCGCGGCAAGGGCTTCGTCGGTGTTGTCGAAAATACCATTCAACAGTCCATAGACCTGGCGGCCGTTGCTCTTGATCACGAACGGATACACGGCCAGCGGGCCATCCAGCGGCAGCGTCTGGGCGAATTCCATAATATAGTCACGCTCGCGAGAGGTGGCCAACTGCAGGGTGAATTTTGTCTGCGGCTGGAACAACACCCAGCGCTCGTTTTCGACTGCGCGCAGGATGCGAGGGGGTTCGGGCTCGGTGACCTCAACCGGCACGCCGTCGTCGGATGTGCCGTCAGATACGCCTGATACCGATGCGGCGTCAGTATCTTCAGGCTGGGGCTGCACAACCGGAACCGCCACCGAGCTCTCTGCAATGGCTGTCTCAGGCTGCGGCTGCTCGGGCTGTGTCTGCACCGGTTCAGGTTCTTCGGGCTGTGGTTCAGCAGCGGCGGTCACGGGCTGTTCGTTCGTGGTGTTGTCGGCGCCATCGTCCCCGCTTGCCAGTGTTTCGGTATCCGTGGCTTCGGGGGTGCTAACGCCGGAAGTACCTGCTTCGTTTTCCGCAGCGGCCTGCGTCGTGGCAGCGGTGTCACTGGCCAGCGCGCGGTCACCGCTTGCGTCACTGCCTGCTGCGGTTTCGTTGTCCTGCTGCTCGGAGCCAGTCTGCGGCGTCTGTGGTTGCAGCAAGTTTGAGTCAGCCGTGTTGCTGCTGCCGTCTGCCAGGGTTCCGCTCGATGGCGTCTCTTCTGCACCACTCTGCGCCGGGCTGTCGCTGTCGGTATCTTCGCGATGTTCGGGGCGCAGCAGATTGTCGCTGCCATTCGCCACCGTTGTGGTGCTGTCTGTCTGCGGACTGGCTGGTGCCGAAACGATGGGGGTCGCTGTATTGTCAATGGCTGCCAGCGTGTCGTCTGGTGATCTGTCGCTCGAACCGAACATCGACAGCCCCCAGACGATCAGAGCCAGTGCGGCAGCACCCAATCCGATGACAGGCCACCCCAGTGCGCCGATTAAGCCGCCTTCTACGCCACTGGCTGCCGCTACACCGGTGCCGGTATAGACTTTGTTCAGGTAGTTGGCGGCGTGTTGATTGATCGCCGTCGGTATACCGTCGGCGTTTTGCTGAATGCGTGTGATGGCGTTGTCGGTGAACGGAAACTCGCCGACGAATCCCGCCTGGTTGAGCCGGAATGAAAGGTATTCGCGGGTTCGTTCGGGTGTGAGGGCGGGCATCGCCGAGACACCGTAGGCCGGCATGTCGAAGTCAGCGCCGACAGCATCGAGTTCGTCCTGAAACGAGGCGACGCCGGTCAACAGCAGGCGCGCCACCGGTTTGCCGTCTTGCTGCAGTGATGGCATCAGTCCGATCAACTCGGCGATTTCCTCGATTGGCGCCAGGTGGGCGTTATCGACGATCAGCGCGGGTGTAGTCTGGTTGCTGTTGAGCGTGTCGAAGTGAGGTACCAGCCGCTCGATGTGTTCGGCGACGGTGTCGGCGTCGTGATCGTCGAACTGTCCCAGCACAGCGGCCAGAAATCCACGCGCCTCGAAGTTACTGTCGCCGCGTGCGATATAGGGTTTGAGGTAGTCTTTGTTGTAGCGAACGAGCTGAGACAGCAACACCGACTTGCCGCTGCCACTGGGACCGATCAGCAGATGCAGCGCTTCTCCGTGTTTGAGTTGTTGCTCGATTTCAGAACGAACTGACTGCGCGATAGAGTCATTCAGGAGATCGCGACTGCGATCGTCTTCAAACGGCTGGGCGCTCAATCCCAGATCGGAGAGCGCCGCCTCTGATAGCCGACTGGGATTCTGGTTGTCGTTGCCTGTCATGTTTGCACCCGGCCGTCAAATTTTTTGCGTGAAATCATGATTCTATGCGACGTGCGCGGCGACAGCAACGTTATCAGATTACCTGTACGCGTCGGCGTCGCTCGAGTGTTGGGATTTCACTAAAGTTTGCAGCCACAGCACATGCTACCTATGTGTGCTGTCGGTCCCCGATGGTCTGTCGGTCAGCATCTGTCGCAGCGCGTCGCGATCATAGTCGCTGGTTAGAAATGCCTGTCCGATGCCGCGCAGTAATACCAGTGTCAGCACCTGGTCACGGACTTTTTTATCTCGTGACATGAGGTCGAGGAACTGATCGGCACCAATTTCTTGCGGAGCTTGTGTGGGCAGACCGGCGCGCTGCAGCAGTTGCGTGATGCGATTGACTTCAGCCGTGGCCAGGTGCCCGCTGGAGGCTGAGAAGTGCGCCGCCAGACAGATGCCGGCCGCCACCGCCTCGCCGTGCAGCCAGACGCCGTAGCCGACGGCATTTTCGATGGCGTGGCCGAATGTATGTCCCAGATTCAATAGCGCGCGCTGGCCGGATTCACGTTCGTCTGCGGCGACAATGTCTGCTTTGAACTGACAGCAGGCGAGCACCGCTTCAGCCACCACATCCGGGTCCAGCCGTAACAGGGCATCGAGGTTGTCGCCCAGCCAGTCGAAAAACTGCGGCTGATTGATCAGTCCGTATTTGATTACCTCAGCCAGGCCGGCTGCGTATTCTCTATCGGGCAAGGTCTTCAGTGTTCGGATGTCGGCAATAACGGCACTGGGCTGGTGGAAGGCGCCGATCATATTTTTGCCGGCCGGGTGATTGACGCCGGTTTTGCCTCCGACCGATGAATCGACCTGCGCCAGCAGCGTCGTGGGTACCTGCAGAAAGGGTATGCCGCGTTGAAAAGAAGCCGCCGCAAATCCGGCAATATCCCCGACCACGCCGCCGCCGAGAGCGATGATGGTGCTGCTGCGATCGAATTTGCGCGCCATCAGCGCGTCGTAGATGGTCGCTACCGCATCCAGCGTCTTGTGTGCCTCGCCGGCCGCCAGAACAACCTCGCCGACGTTGTGGTTACCCAGCGAATCGACTACCTGACGCAGATAGAGCGGTGCGACGTTGCTGTCGGTAACCACCAACACGTTGCGTCCGGCCAGATGACGAGCGTAGAGCGATGGATCGGTCAGCAGCGATTGTCCGGCGTAGATCGGGTAGCTGCGCGCGCCCAGGTCCACGGTGAGTGATTTCATCTTCTGTGAGTGTTTGCAGTGGGGCGGAGTAGTGTACGACGATGCGTTTGTGTGGTCACACGCGGTGTGGTCGGCAATAGTTGAAAATTCGGCTGCGCTGCCAGGTTGCAGACGCTGCACTGGGACGAAGCCATTGGTGCCGGGCTATTTGCAATCGCTGGTTTGTTTCTCCCGGGTCTCCAGCATTTTGCAAATCCGGTCCACTACACGGCGATGTTTCTGGCGACTGGTGCTGACGCGAAGGTCTGCAATCGACAGGTAGATCGGTGTGCGATAGCGGCTCATCTCGGTGAGAAAACTCCGCACGTCCTTATCTGCGAGCAGCGGGCGGGATTTATCGCGTGTGGTTCGTTCAACCTGGATGTCGAGCTGCACGTCGAGATAGACGACAACGCCACGATCTGACAGACGCGTGCGATTCTCCTCGCGCAGGACTGCGCCACCACCTGTGGCCATCACGATGTTATCTTTACGACTGAGGATGTCGATCATGCGCGCTTCGCGACGGCGAAATCCCGCCTCGCCCTCGAAGTCGAAGATGGTCGGAATATCGACGCCGCAACTGGCCTCAATCTCTCGGTCGCTATCGTAAAAGGGTCGGCAGAGGCGGCGCGCCAGTTGCCGACCGATTGTGGTTTTACCGGCACCCATTGGACCGATCAGAAATATATTTGCCATTCCATCTGAAAAAGGGTCTTCATCCGTTTGACCATACCTGAAGCGCGGCAAAAATGCAGAGCAAAAAAAAACCGCGGCGAGCCGCGGTTTTTTGGTCGTGGCTGACGATCAGTTGTCCAGTGCAGACCCGCCGTCGTTGACGATTTTCGGTGTGACGAAAACCAGCAGTTCGGTTTTGTCGTCTTCGGAGGAGTTGTGCTGGAACAGTTTGCCGATCAGCGGCAGGTCGCCGAAGAAGGGGACCTGCTCACGAGACTGAATAGTCTCCTGCTCGTAGATTCCGCCCAGTACAACCGTCTCGCCATTGGCTACCAGGACCTGAGTCCTCACTTCGCGGGTGTCGATGCTCGGTACCCGAGACTGACCCTCGCCGGAGAAGATCTGACCTACCGTGTCTTTATTGACAGTCAGATCCATGATGATGCGCTCATCCGGAGTGATCTGCGGCTTTACACGCAGTGCCAGTACCGCCTTTCTGAAGGCGATTGACGAGGCGCCACTGGAAGAGGCTTCAAGGTAGGGAATTTCCACGCCCTGCTCGATGTAGGCTTCGTGCTGATTGGCGGTGATCACGCGAGGGCTGGAGATGACTTCACCGCGACCTTCAGCCTGCATCGCCGACAGCTCCAGTTCCAGCAAAGTGCCGAAGGGGAGTTTGGCCAGTGCCAGCGCAATGCTGCCTGCCTGATTGGTTGCAGGCAGATTGACGTTGAAGCGATTCAGCCCTGGATCAGATCCCGCCAGCAGCGCGCTGGTACCGGTTGCGTTGCCGCTCAGTGCCAGACCTTCGTTGTCATTAGTAGTGGTGTTTCGATTGATACCGAAGCGCGAACCAAGTTCGCGGTTAAAATCATCGGTAGCGATCACGATGCGAGACTCGATCAGAACCTGGCGAACCGGAATATCCAGTCGAGTCACCAGCGCTCTAACCTTGCCGAGCACGTCGATAGTGTCATTGACCAGGATGGTGTTAGTCCGATCATCGATCGTCACGTTACCGCGATCAGACAATACCCCGCCGGTGTCAGACTTTAAAATCGCGGCGACTTCAGCGGCCTTTGCATAGTTCACCTGTACAAATTCAGTGCGAAGCGGCTCAAGCTCGATCGCCTTTTGATTGGCTTCGCGCTCGGAGGCTTCGCGTGCTGCGATCTCCTGGCTGGGCGCGACCATAATGACATTGCCTGACTTGCGCTTGTCCAGGCCCTTGGTGCGAAGAATGATGTCCAGCGCCTGATCCCAGGGTACGTTTTTCAATCGCAGCGTGACCTTGCCTGAGACGCTGTCGCTGACAACGATGTTCAGATCAGTAAAGTCTGCCAGCAACTGCAACACGGATCGAACCTCGATATCCTGAAAGTTCAGTGACAGTTCTTCGCCAACATAGGTTGGCTCCTGTGGTGCGAAATTGGTTGAGTCGAATGAAGGCGGGCTTGCCTCGACGAATTCCTCGACCGGTGCAGCCTGCTTGACTGGAATGCTCTGCTGTTTGACGGCAGGCTTTGGCGCTTCGGCTACCGGAGTCTCTTGTGGTACTTCTTTTACTGAGACTTCCGGCTCTTGAGCAACCTCCTGCAAGGGCAGGCTGGTCGGCAGTTCAACGACCACGCCCGGGTCTTCCTGTACCTCTTCAGCGCCCGCAAGCTCGTTGGCTTGTTCGACTTCGATTGCATCTTCGGACGGCGCGGCGATGAGATCATCACCTTCACTATCGTCGAGCAGGCCTTCGGCGTCGGTTTCCAGAGTGATCAGAATGCGATCACCTTCGATGCGGGTTTCGTATTCGGTCATCTCATCGAGATTGAGCACCACCCGAGTTCGGTCATTGGCCTCGACAATGTTCACGCTGTCAACGTTGCCAACGCCAACCGGTACGACGCGACCGTCGAGGGCGTTCGTGGTGCCAAGCAGATCGATCGCGATGCGGGCCGGTGCATTGATTGCAAAGGTCTGCGGCTCTTCGATCGGATCGCTCAGTTTGATCGATATCTGCTGCTGGTTGCCCGGCAGAGTGGTGTAACTGACGTTATCCAGCGTCGCGGCCAGTGCGGTTCCACCGAGTGCGAAGTGCGCACTCATCGCAACCACCAGTGCGCGCAAGGGGCCTGTCGCCATAGATTTTGCGCGGCTAAGCGGTGTGCCGCAAACTGTTGGTGTTGTCACCGTTTTTCTCCGTCGCATGATTTTTCTGCTACCTTTTGCCCGGTTTACGTGCATGCTCATTCGCCGTCTCCCAGGGCCAACTGCGCGTCCCGCTGTATCCAGCCACTGATGCCATCGGGGATAAGTTCAACCAGCTTTATCTGGTTTTCTGAAATCTGAGTGATCTTGCCGTGGTTCTGACCGGCATAGTTGCCAGGCTGAACTCGATGAATGGTGCCTTCCGGGTCCTGAACCAGCGCCCAGCTCGAGGCGCGCTGCTTGAGAATGCCCACCATCTTCAACGCATCCAGCGGATAGTTCTCCAGCATCTCGCGGCGCCGGTCGTCGGCAGGGCGAGGGCCATTGGCTCCGCTGTTCTGGTTGCCGGACAATCGCGTCTGAGCGCGGAACGGGTCCCGCAGACCAGTCTCTACATAACTGTAGGACTCGTAGGGCGCAAAGTTCGGCAGCGGGTCAACTCTGCCCTGATGTTTTTGCCGCGTTTCGGCGACAAACTGCTCAAGGTCAGACATGTCTTCGTTGCAGGCCGACAGAGATAGTGCGGCCACCGCCAGGATTCCTGCGCGTAACCAGTGCCGGTTTGATCCGGCGGATACAGTGCTCGTGTGTTTCACGCGTCTATCCTTCGTCTTCTTCAAGATAACGGTATGTGGTGGCAGTCAGATCCATCTTCAGTTTTTGCGACTTGGGCTGATCGCCATCGGCGTTTCGCGCCGCGATGGGCACGATTGCGATGTTGTTCAGAGTGACAATTCGAGGCAACGCAGCGAGCCCGCTGATAAACGTGCCAAACTGGTGATAGCTACCGGTGACGCTGATCTTGATCGGGTACTCCATATAAAACTCCCGGGCGACTTCCTTTTCAGGCTTGAAGTACTCAACTTCCAGACCGGCGGCGACACTGGTTTGTGAAAGATCAATCAACAGACTTTCGATATCAGTTTTGTTGGGCAACTGGCGGAGCATGACGTTGAACGTCTTTTTCATTTCGCCCAGTTGCTCGAGGTAGGCGTCGCGGTTGGCCGCCTTTGCCTGCTCGGTATCGAAAACCTGCCGCAGACCGTTCTCTTTCAATTCAACGCGTTGTAAATCGTTAAACTTGGGTTGGATCAGCAGCCAGATACCAGCGCCGACGATGGCCGCCAGTACGAGTGCCAGCACCAGAATCCTTGCCGCCAGTGGGGCACTGCCGATTCGTTTAAGATCGCTGGCGTCGAGATTTTGCAGGTCGTTGAATGCCTGTCCGATATTCACGATTCTGGCTCCTTATTCGTCGCTTACAGCGAGCTGGGTTGCTGAAGGTGCCACCGTCTGTGACAGGTACAGCTTGAAAGAGCTGATTCCGGTATCCTTGGATTCAATGACATCGAGTGCGGGATTCTTAAACCACTCTGACGAATCAAGGTTTCGCATCAGTGTCGAAACCCGAGCATTAGAATCCGCTCGACCCTCCAGTACGATGCGATCCTGCTCTTGCTTCATCGCGTGGAAGAACACACCGTCAGGCACGCGCTCTGCCAACTGTTGAAAGGTGTGTACCACCTGCGGGCGTTTCGCCTGGAGCTGCTGGATGATGTCCATGCGAGCCAGCAGGTTGGCTTTGGTGGACTCGAGTTCCTTTATCTCGCGCAGTTCCTTCTGCAGTTGGTTGATCTCATTTTGCAGATATTGGTTGCGCGCCTGCTGATAGTCGATCTTCTGTTGCGCATACTGCAGGCCGGCGAAGACGACGCCGGCACCGAGGGCAGCAACCAGCCCAAGGGTCAGACCGAATTCGCGTGTTTTCTGACGCCGTTCTTCCTCGCGCCAAGGGAGCAGATTAATCTTTGCCATCAGTCAAACCCTCGTGTTGCCAGGCCGCAGGCAATCAGCATGGCGGGACCATCTGAGAGCAGTCGCTGTTGGGCGACGCCCGATGCGGTTTCGATATTCTCGAAGGGGTTGGCGATGCTGGTCGGGGTGCCAATGTGATCTTCGATCAACTCGGCGATACCCGGTATGCCAGCGCAGCCGCCTGCCAACAGGATCTGGTCGACGTAGTCGTTGTTGTCAGCCGAGAAGAAGAACTGCAGAAACCGGTTAGCCTGCTGCACCATCTGATCCTTAAACGGCATCAGAATTTCGGGCTCGTAGTTGTCAGGCAGGCCGCCGACGCGCTTGACCCTGCCAGCGTCCTCGTACGAAAGCCCGAATCGACGCATGATCTCTTCGGTCAGTTGTTTGCCACCGAAGGGCTGCTCGCGGGTATAGACGAGTGCGTTGTTGCGAAACACGCACAGACTGGTCATGGTCGCACCCATGTCGAGCACCGCAATGGTCTTGCCTTGCCAGTCGACGTTGTTTTGTTCCTGCAGTAGTTTGCAGGTGTGTTCTATTGTGTAGGGCTCGATGTCGACCACCTTGGCCGACAGGCCGCCGATCTCGCAGGCCGCAGTGCGCTCCTCGACATTCTCACTGCGCGAGGCGACCAGCAGGATGTCGTTGGCGCCGGGTTGCTGCTCGCTCGGGCCGATGATCTGGTGGTCCAGATTGACCTCGTCCAGCGAATAGGGGATGTACTGATCCGCCTCAAGCTGAATCTGTGCCTCGAGCTCTGAGGGCTTCAGACCGTCTGGCATCTGGATCACCTTGGTGATCACCATGGCGCTTGGCACGGCCACCGCAGCGAATTTGCGCTTCGAGCCTGAGCGCTTCAGCGCCCGCTTGACAGCTTCTCCGACAGCCTCTACATCTTGGAGACTCTTTTCGTTGACCGCATTGGCAGGCAAAGGCTCGACAGCGTAGCTCTCGATGCGGTAACCCGATTTCGTGCGGCTCAGTTCCAGCAACTTGACAGAAGTAGAGCTGATGTCTACTCCGACCAGGCTGGATTGTTTGTTTCCGATTGTAAAATTCATGGTAGGGGTTTGGCGCCCGCGCAAGTTGTCTTTGACTGAAAAGATCTGAAATTTTGAAGAGCTTGCAATGTGTAACTGCCAGAGCTCGCCACAACTGGAATAATCGATTTGCAAAAGACACTCCAAATTCCTGCTGGCGAGATTGCGAAAAAAGGTTTCATCAGGGAAAAGGTGAGACAATTCACCAATCGCGCCGCGCCAAATGTTTTTCCGTAAACTAAATTAGCCAATAGGCCTTTGCCGGCAACCGGATCAGATAAATTGCTAGGTCGTATATTCAAGTTACTGTTGAGTCTCTTTCTGCTTGCTTGCGTCGTTGGCGCCGTGGCGGGGTACTACACCTACAAACGGCTTGAGACCAATCTGCCGGACGTCGCCTCTATCAGTGAGGTCGATTTGCACGTGCCGCTGCTGGTCTACACCGGCGATAGCAAGCTGATGGCCGAATACGGCGAAAAACGGCGTGAGCAGCTGCGGATCGAAAATACGCCGCAGGTGCTGATCGATGCGGTTCTCTCATCCGAGGACGATCGCTTCTATGAACATCCGGGGTTTGACTATCAGGGGCTGCTGCGCGCCGGGATCAACCTGATCAAAACCGGTCGCAAGGGCCAGGGTGGCAGCACGATCACCATGCAGGTCGCGCGCAACGTTTATCTCTCGCCGGAAAAAACCTATCTCCGCAAAATCAACGAGATTCTGCTGGCGTTGAAAATCGAACGCCAAACCAGCAAGGCGCAGATTCTCGAGCTCTATATGAATATCATCTACCTGGGCAATCGAGCCTACGGCTTCGCGTCTGCTGCCAAGGTGTACTACGGAAAATCCGTCGAGGAGTTGACGCTCGCGGAGGCCGCGATGATTGCCGGATTGCCAAAAGCGCCATCGGCCTATAACCCGATCGTCAACCCCAGCAGGGCGCTGCTGCGGCGCAACTACGTGCTCAGACGTATGTTGGAACTGTCAAAGATTACCGGTGAGCAATATCGTGAGGCGCTGGAAACGCCCGTTACAGCCACCCTGCATCGCACCAAAGCTGAAGCTGATGCCGGCTATGTCAGTGAAATGGCGCGTGCGCAGATGCTCAGCTGGTTCGGGCGTGAGGCCTACACCGGCGGCTACAAAATCTACACAACCATCGACAGTCGCCATCAGGAGGCGGCTAACCGCGCACTGCGCGATGCCTTGCAGGCCTACGAAATGCGACACGGTTTTCGCCTGCCTGCGCGCATCGACCCGCAGGCGCTTGAGACCCCTGAAGGCCTGGAGCAGGCACTGACATCAGTGCCGGTGTACGGCGGAATTCAGAACGCGATCGTGCAGTCCCTGGGTGACAAATCGGCCACTGTGCAGTTGTCTGGCGAGGTCATTGGAGAGATCCTTTGGGAGGATATGCAATGGGCGTCCCCGCGCAGCGAGGAAGATGACGAGCTGCCAGCCTACAGCCGCCCCGACGAGCTGCTGGCGGTTAACGATCTGGTTCATGTGCGGCCCAAACCCGGTGCAGACGGGGCATTTCTGCTGACTCAAATGCCGCAGGTAGAGGGGGCACTGGTCTCGCTCGATCCGGCCAGCGGAAAGGTTATGGCACTGGTGGGTGGCTTCGACTTTCAGCGCAGCAAGTTCAACCGTATTACCCAGGCCTATCGCCAGCCGGGATCGAACTTCAAACCCTTCATCTATTCTGCGGCGCTGGAAAATGGCGATACCGCGGCGTCGATCTACAACGATACCCCTGTGGTATTGAAAGATTCGGTACTGGAGAGCGAGTGGCGCCCGGAAAACTACTCGGGGCGATTTTTCGGCCCGACCCGGTTGCGCGAGGCATTGGTCAAGTCGCGTAATCTGGTGTCTATCCGCGTGCTGCGCGAGATGGGAATCGGTCGCGCCATCCGCTATGCCAAGCGGTTCAATTTCGAGGATCGCAGTCTGCCGAACAATCTGTCACTGGCGCTCGGCAGTGGTGATCTCACCCCGTTGCAGCTCGCCTCTGCCTACACCATCTTTGCCAACGGCGGTTACTCGATCAATCCCTACTTCATTGAGCGGGTTGAAGACAGCACCGGCGAAGTGCTGTACCAGGCGCCACCGATCGAGTTTTGCGACACGGACGAAGCCTGTGAATTGCTCGCACAGCAACTGGTCGATGGCGGTGCCGAGATCGTGCAGCAAGACATCCAGGCGCTGGATGAGACGCCGCTGACGGATGATCCCCTGGCGCTTCCGATCGCCGATGGCGATGAAGTGACTGCTGACGCGCCAGCAGGGGCACCGAGCACGCCGCCGCTGTTGATCGGCAAACGGGTCATCGATGAGCGAAACGCTTTTATTATGCGCTCGATCATGCGAGAAGTCGTTCGACGCGGTACCGCAACCAAGGCGCGAGCCCTGGAGCGCAAGGATATCGGCGGCAAGACCGGGACGACCAACGACCTGTACGATGCCTGGTTTACCGGTTTTAATAGTCGCCTGGTCAGCACTGCCTGGGTTGGCTACGATGATCAGAAATCGCTCGGCCCCAAGGAGACGGGCGGTGTGGCCGCACTGCCGATGTGGATCGACTACATGCGGGTCGGTCTGGACGGCGTCCCGGAGGATCAGGAGTATCAGCCGGATGGCGTAGAGACGGTTCGCATCGATCGCAAGACCGGCGAAATGGCCACGCCGGGCGCTGAAAATTCTTTCTTTGAGTTTTTCCGCGAGGAGCACCGGCCCGCCGTGCCGGCAGTGCGCACGCTACCGCCAAAACCGACCCAGCGGCGCGAAGTAGTGCTGGTAGAGAATCCGGCCAATCCGTCCGGTGCGAACAACAACGCAGTCAATCCGACGCCGGTGGTGCGCCCATCCGTCACTCAAACCACGGACGATGAGCAGCTCTTCTAGCCCGCTTGCGGATGAAAGGCCGGGCTGAGTTCGTGCACTGCCTCGACCATGATTTCTACGTTGGCGGGGTCGATGTGCTGGTGGATGCCGTGTCCGAGGTTGAAGATATGGCGATGACCGGTGCCGTAGCTTTCCAGCACCTGCTGCACTCCTCGGCGTATCGTCGCTGGTGTACCGTACAGTGTGCCTGGATCCAGGTTGCCCTGTAGCGCGGTCTGCTCTCCGGCGCGCGTGCGAGCATCGGCCAGATCCATTGTCCAGTCGACCCCGACGCAGGCGCAGCCTGTCGCTGCAATCTCGCCAAGCCACAGGCCACCATTCTTGGTAAACAGCGTGACTGGCGTGTCGGCGTGACTGCTGCCGATCGCAGCGACGATCGACTGCATGTACGCCAGAGAATATTCGCGGTAATTCGCCGGTGACAGAATGCCACCCCAGGTATCGAAAACCATCAGCGCCTGTGCGCCCGCATCGATCTGGGCGCGCAGGTAGTCGATGGTGGTTGCAGTGATTTTGTCCAGAAGCTGATGCAGTGCGGGCGTGCCATCGTGCATCAGCCGCTTGATGTGCGCGTACTCCTTGCTGCCGCGACCCTCGACCATATAGGTGGCGACGGTCCATGGACTGCCGGCAAACCCGATCAACGGAACGCTGCCGTCGAGCTCCTGGCGAATCAACCGGATCGCGTCCATGACATAGCGCAGTTCGGTTTCGGGGTCGGGGGTCGCCAACTGCTTGACTTGGTCCGGGGTGCGCACCGGACGGGCGAAAACCGGGCCTTCGCCCTGTTCGAAATGCAGCCCAAGACCCATCGCATCCGGCACGGTGAGGATATCCGAAAACACAATAGCGGCATCCAGGCGGTAGCGCCGGAGCGGTTGCAATGTTACTTCGCACGCCAGATCAGGCGTGCTGCAGAGGGTCATGAAGTCTCCCGCCTGTGCGCGGGTCTTCAAGTACTCGGGTAGATATCTGCCGGCCTGGCGCATGATCCACAACGGCGTGCGGTCGACGGGCTGATGGTTCAGTACCCGCAGAAAACGGTCGTTTTTCATCTGTTGCATGTGTTCGCCGTTGAAGCGAGGCCCGTGGTGAACTCGGGCAATAGGAGGAGTCCGCGCGCAATCGGCGGTTCAAGCGTTCAATCGGTCCTTGATTTTCGCGCTGACAGCGGCCATATCGGCGCGACCCTGAAGCTTGGGCTTGAGCAGGCCCATCACTTTGCCCATGTCGCGAATGCCGGTGGCACCGGTCTCGGAGATAGTGTCGCTGATCAGTGTGTTGATTTCATCGTCGGACAGCGCCGCGGGCAGATAGTGCGCAATAATTTCAAGCTCACTGCGTTCGACGGCGGCAAGGTCTTCGCGATTGGCTGCCTCATATTGCGCAATCGACTCGCGCCGCTGTTTGGACATTTTGTCCAGCACCGAGATGATATCGGCGTCGCCCAGCTCAATGCGCTCGTCCACCTCGCGCTGTTTGACCGCAGCCGAGATTAGCCTCAATACGCCAAGACGAGTCTTGTCGCCGGATTTCATGGCAGATTTGATATCGGCCATCAGGCTGGATTTGAGGTCTGTCATAGGTGGATGCGCGAACCGTGTCCGGCAGGCCGCAGGCAATCAGTACATGCGCACGCGGCGTGCAGTTTCCTTGGCGAGTTTCTTTTGGTGACGTTTGACAGCAGCTGCTGCCTTACGCTTACGCTCTGAAGTGGGCTTCTCGTAGAATTCGCGGCGGCGGGTTTCAGTCAATACGCCAGCCTTTTCGCAAGAGCGCTTGAAGCGGCGCAGGGCAATTTCGAAGGGTTCGTTTTCTTTTACACGTACAGATGGCATCGAGGGGTTGTCTCGGTTCTTTTCATTCGGGCCCGATCCGGTTTGGTTGGCCGGGCTGTTTGGAGCGATATTCCGCTCAGGTAAGCCGACTAATTATAAGCACTTGTGTGTGGTAAGCAAGTTATCGACCGCAGGGAGTGCATTTTCGGTCAAAATAACGCACTTTGCACACTGGAAACTGCGATGTTGGTGCTGGGAATTGAATCCTCTTGCGACGAAACCGGTATCGCCGTGTATGACACAAACGCCGGTTTGCGCGCCCACAGCCTGTTCAGTCAGGTTGACACGCATGCGCTCTATGGTGGTGTAGTGCCTGAAATCGCATCGCGAGACCACATCAAACGCTGGATACCACTGGCTCGGGAGTGTCTGGCGCGTGCGCAGTTGTCGCTGCGCGATTTGGATGCGGTGGCCTATACCAGCGGCCCGGGACTGGCCGGCGCGCTGTTCACCGGTGCCATTGCCGGACGAATGCTGGCCTGGTCGCTCGGGCTGCCGTCACTGGCCGTACATCATATGGAAGGTCACCTGTTGGCCCCCATGCTCGAGAAAGAACCGCCCACTTTCCCGTTCGTCTGTCTGCTGGTATCTGGTGGACATACCCAACTGGTGCGGGTCGATGGGTTGGGTCGCTACCAGTTGCTTGGCGATACGCTCGACGATGCTGCCGGTGAGGCCTTCGACAAGACGGCAAAACTGCTTGAACTGGGGTATCCGGGTGGGCCGAAAGTTGCCGCTGCAGCGCTCGAGGGTGATCCCGACAGGTTCCGGTTCGCAAGGCCAATGACTAACCGCGCAGGACTGGATTTCAGCTTCAGCGGTTTGAAGACTGCCGCGATGACCGCCTGGCGCAGCAGTGAGCAAAGCGATCGGGACCGGGCGGATATTGCGGCCGGGTTTCAGGCGGCGGTAGTCGACACGCTGGCGATCAAATGCGTGCGCGCGCTGAAGCAGGAGCGCATGCAGACACTGGTGGCATCCGGTGGTGTTGCCGCCAATTCAGAACTTCGCCGTGTGCTGGCGGAGCGCGTAGATGCGGTCGAGGGGCAGGTGTTCTATCCACGGCTGGAATTCTGTACTGACAACGGTGCTATGATCGCGTTGGCCGGCGGGCTGAGACTGCACGCCGGACAACAACAGGATGTCGCCTTCGACGTCAGACCGCGTTGGAGTGTCGATTCACTATCGCCTCCCGAGGACGCCTGACTACGTTTTTTTGCCGATCCGCGATTCCTCTCCGGCCAGCAGTCGCCTGATGTTATCGCCATGACGCCAGAAGACCAGAATCGCTATCAGCCCGGCGGCGATCACCAGCGCACTGGATTTCGCGGTGATCCAGAAAAACAGCGGCAGCAGGGCGAGCGCTGTCAGAGCTGCCAGCGACGAATATCGAAACGTCAGCGCGACCGCGAGCCAGGTGGCTACAGCCAACAGACCGGCGACCCAATTGACGCCAAACGCGACGCCAAATGCAGTGGCGACCCCTTTGCCACCGCGAAACTGGAAAAAAACCGGGAACATATGGCCCACCACGGCGGCGGCGGTGGTCGCGCCAATCACTACGGGTCCTGCGCCTGCGTAGGTTGCCAGCAGTACCGGCAGCAAGCCTTTGAAGGCATCGCCCAGCAAGGTGACGGCTGCGGCCTTTTTGCCGCCGGATCTGAGCACGTTGGTGGCGCCTGGGTTGCCCGAACCTTGCGTGCGCGGATCGGGCAGCCCCATCACCTTGCAAACGATGATGGCGCTGGAAATCGAGCCAATCAGGTAGGCAATTATGGGCATTACGTAGGTCATAGCAGGGTGTTGTGATAGCCAGGTTCGGCTATTGTCTGCTATCGCTGCACGAGAGTCGATTGTCTGGACAGGATTTGATCATTTGAAACTTTGGACGCTATAGCCACTTGGACACCGACGAGCCAGGCGAATACCGTGTGGACAGCAGGCTGGTTCGGCGTGCGACCAATCGCACGGCGCTGCACTTGCAGCGTCATAGCGAGGTGCACGGTACGATTGCACTGAATCTGCTGGAGCGGTTGGATTTGTTACGCAAACCGCCGCAGCGGTTGTTGGTGCTCGGTTGTGGGCACGGCACTGAGCTGCCGTTGTTGCGAAAGCGCTATCCGCGGGCGCTTGTCGTCGGTGCGGACATCGCCGATCTGCGGCTTGAGCTCATTGCCGCCCGTCGACGCTTCTGGCAATCGGCCCAACCCCTGCTGTGTTTTGATCCTTCGGAACGCTTTCCGTTTGCAGATGACGCCTTTGATCTGGTGATCGGCAACCTCGTGCTGCCATGGGTGTTTCCCGCAAGCACATTCGCCACCGAACTCAATCGAGTCATCGCACCCCAGGGTGGTTTTTTTCTCAGTACCGCCGGACCAGATACATTGCTCGAGCTCAGACAGGCCTGGGCCGCGATCGATGACCATGTCCACGTCAATGCGATGCCAGACATGCATGACCTTGGCGACCTGTTAGTCGGCGCGGGTGTTGCAGATCCCGTTGTGGACGTCGAACGATTGGCCGTTAGATATAGTAGCGCTCAGGCTATGTTGGCCGAGCTGCGCGGGCTTGGATTAGGGTGCGCGCTCGCAGGCCGACGCCGCGGCCTTTACGGTTCGACGATCGACAATCGTCTGGGCGATCAGTTGGCATCGCTCTCGGTGGACCAGGATGGTTCGGTTCTGGCTAGCCTTGAGATTGTCTATGCGCACGGTTGGAAAGGCGCACCAAGACAATCGGGCAGCGTGCAGACGTTTCCACTGGAAAGGCTGGCTCGATCTAAACAGGGATGACAGCAAACGATGAAAATTAGTTTGCCGGCAGCGCCGATGAGCGGTTGCTCAATGCCGGCCACAACGCTAGAATTTCGCTACTTCACCGCGCCCGGTCAGACCAGACAATTGCACTGCGGGCAACAGGTTACGAGCGCGGACCACCGTCGGCTTACCAGCTTGACATCAGCACAGCGTCGGGCGCGTTTTGCGCTGCATCCCCGGTACGTTAACATTCGGCATATTCTTGCAGGCTACGTGAACCTATGGTTGTACGGCAGGTAAACAGCAAAACGGGCGAGACGCAGATTATCGTCAGGGGCAATCGGTCGATGAGCTGGCGTGCCAATGTGATGTTGGCGGCATCACTGGGTGTCGTGAGTATGATGTTTAGCATCGGCATCGCCTGGTTCGGTTTTTGGCTGGTATTGCCCTTTGCGGGTCTGGAATTCGCGTTGGTCCTGTACTGTCTCAGTGCAACCTACCGCCGCCTTGGGTTCATGGAAGTGATCTCGGTAGGGGACAGCACAGTCGTAGTGGAGAAAGGCTACGACAAACCAGAAAAAACAGTCGAGCTGCTGCGGGCATGGATTCGACTACAATTTGATGATCCACCGAGCTGCTTCGACGTCGGCAAACTTCAGTTGAAAGCCGCGGGGCAGCTGCACGAGATTGGCCGCAGTCTCAGCAAGGAAGACAAGCGCCTGTTGCATCGCGAGCTGTCTTTTTGCCTGGACAAAGACGAGCCTCGACTGCAACTGATTTCCTGACGGCAGATCAGCTGTGCACCATTGACAAAACAGCTTCACGGCGTGCCGGGAAGCTAGCCAGAATTCTTGAAATGCAATTGGAGAGGGTCCCGATGAGGTCCACATTTGGTTCAATAGTCAGTCGCCTGTGCTGGCTCACCGCGTTGTTGTCCAGCGGCAAGGTGTTCGCCGATATCAATATGCCTGTTGGCGTCACACCGATCAGTAAGGAAGTCTACGGCTTGCACATGCTGATCTTCTGGATCTGTTGTGTAATCGGTGTGCTGGTGTTTGGCGTGATGTTCTATTCGATGTACGCACACCGCAAATCCAAAGGCCACAAGCCAGCAGATTTTCACGAGAGCACCACCGTTGAAATCCTCTGGACTGCGGTACCGCTGGTCATTCTGGTTTCCATGGCGATTCCGGCAGCCAAAACCCTGATCGCAATGGAAGACACCAGCAACGCGGACCTGACCGTTAAGGTAACCGGCTATCAATGGAAGTGGCACTATGAATACCTGGATTCAGGCATCAACTTTTTCAGTACCCTGGATGCCGAACACAATGCCGCGCGGCAGGTGGGCTCTGGCGTCGATGTCACCCAGATCGAACATTATCTGAAAGAAGTCGACAATCCACTGGTGTTGCCGGTGGGCAAGAAGATTCGCTTTCTGCACACCGCGGCCGACGTGATTCACTCCTGGTGGGTGCCGGATCTGGCCGTCAAGAAGGACGCAATTCCCGGATTCATTAACGAGAACTGGGCCTACATCGAAGAGCCGGGTATCTACCGTGGCAAGTGCACCGAGCTTTGCGGTCGTGATCATGGCTTCATGCCGGTTGTCGTCAAAGCTGTACCGGAAGATGAATATCTGGCCTGGGTTGCCGAACAAAGCGGCGGTGCTGAAGAAACCGGCACTATGGCTGCCGGCGATGCAGCCACTGAAGAAGACGCCGAGCGGGAGTGGGCGCTGGATGAATTGATGGCACGCGGTGAAAAAGTCTATGCAGCGAACTGCGTAGCCTGTCATCAGGCCGGTGGCGAGGGCGTGTCTGGCGCCTTCCCCGCGATCACTGGCAGCCCGGTCGCGACCGGCGACATCGATAAACATATTACAGTTGTCTATGAGGGCGTAGCAGGTAGTGCGATGGCATCATTTGCCGCGCAACTGAGCGATGCCGATATGGCAGCTGTGTTGACCTATCAAAGAAACGGGCTGGGCAATAGTGTGGGTGACATTATTCAGCCAAGTGCGATCAAGGCTCTGCGCTGATATGGGTCGACGAGTAACGATTTCGGACATTTCTGGAGCTTATCAATGAGCACTGCAACATCGACAGACCATCACGATCATCACGATGATCACGGGCCGGCGTATGGTTGGAAGCGGTGGCTGTTCACCACCAATCACAAAGACATCGGCACACTGTATCTGCTGTTTTCACTGCTAATGTTTTTCATTGGCGGTGGCATGGCGCTGATAATCCGCGCCGAGTTATGGCAGCCCGGTCTGCAAATCGTCGATCCGTTGTTTTTCAACTCGATGACGACGATGCACGCACTGGTGATGATTTTCGGCGTGGTGATGCCGGCGTTTGTCGGCCTGGCCAACTGGATGATCCCGATGATGATTGGTGGGCCGGACATGGCTTTGCCACGTCTGAACAACTGGAGCTTCTGGATCATGCCGTTTGCGTTCCTGCTGCTGCTGTCCACCCTTTTCATGGAAGGTGGCGGACCTGCCGGTGGTTGGACGCTCTATGCGCCGCTATCGCTGCAGGGCGGAGACAGTTTTGCCTTCGTGATATTCGCGATTCACTTCATGGGTATTTCATCGGTGATGGGATCGATTAACATCGTCGCGACCATCTTCAACATGCGCGCCCCCGGCATGACCCTGATGAAGATGCCGCTATTCGTCTGGACCTGGTTGATTACCGCTTATCTGTTGATTGCTGTTATTCCCGTTTTGGCGGGCGCCGTGACCATGCTGTTGACCGATCGTTACTTCGGCACCAGTTTCTTCAGCGCCGCCGGTGGTGGTGATCCGGTGATGTATCAGCACATCTTCTGGTTTTTCGGCCATCCTGAAGTCTACATTCTGATTCTGCCGGCCTTTGGCATTATGTCCAGCATCATCCCGACCTTCGCGCGCAAGCCGCTGTTTGGCTACGCATCGATGGTCTATGCCACCGCATCTATCGCGTTCCTGTCGTTTATCGTTTGGGCTCACCACATGTTCACTGTCGGCATGCCACTGGCGGGCGAGATGTTTTTCATGTTCGCGACCATGATGATTTCAGTGCCTACGGGTGTGAAAGTGTTCAACTGGATGGCGACCATGTGGCGTGGGTCGATGACGTTCGAAACCCCGATGCTGTTTGCCATCGGTTTCCTGGTGATGTTCACCATTGGTGGTCTGTCCGGCTTGATGCTGGCGATCACACCGGCGGATATTCAGTATCACGACACCTACTTCGTTGTCGCGCACTTTCACTACGTACTGGTGCCGGGCGCGATCTACTCGATCATGGCGGCCACGTATTACTGGATTCCGAAGTGGACCGGCAACATGTACGACGAAAAACTCGGCAAGTTGCATTTCTGGGTGTCTACCGTCTTTCTGAACGTGCTGTTCTTCCCCATGCACTTCGTTGGACTGGCTGGCATGCCCCGCCGTATTCCAGATTACAGCCTGCAGTTTGCTGACTGGAACATGGTGGCGTCGATCGGTGCATTCGGTTTCGGCTTCTCTCAGCTCATTTTCGCCTACGTCGTGTTCAAGTGCATGAAAGGTGGCGAGAAGGCGACCGATGAAGTTTGGGAAGGTGCAGATGGTCTCGAGTGGACCGTCGCTTCACCTGCGCCTTATCACACCTTCGAAACACCGCCGACGATCAAGTAGGACGAAGGCATCAGGCAGTCGCCCGTCGCGAAGCGGCGGGCGACCCGTTCAATGTAGAGAGTCTCCGGCATCAGAGTTATGGAAGAGAAAAAACCTGTCAACCTGATTGTGCCGATTGTTCTGGCGGTGGTGGCGTTCTGTTTTTACGGGGCCAGCATTCTGATGCAGATTCTCAAAAATGGAGCTGGCACTTGAAAGCCATGTCGGAACATATGGTCATTGCAGGCAAGTTGTCTGTGCTTGTCGTGGCCATGTTCGGTTTTGGGTACCTGATGGTACCGATTTACAACATCCTGTGCGATATAACCGGCTTGAATGGCAAAACATCGGACGTGGCGGCGATTGCACCGCAGTCGACCGGTGAGCAGTCAGAACGCCGAGTCATCGTAGAGTTTGTCGCCGTCGTTAATTCGTCTGCAGCCTGGACGTTCGAGCCTGTCCAGCGTTCGATGGTGGTGGAGCCGGGTAAAACCTATAACGCGAGCTACAACGTCAAGAACCTGTCCGCACAGGCTGCCGTCGGACAGGCTGTACCCAGTGTGGCGCCGTCGGCTGCGGCCAAGTATTTCAACAAGATCGAGTGCTTCTGCTTCACACGGCAGGAGTTTGAAGCGAAGGGCAGCAAAGAAATGCCGCTGGTCTTTTTTATCGAGGAGGACCTGCCGCGCAGCATCGACAGGGTCACCCTCTCCTACACCTATTTTGAAACGGACGACGAGCCGGCGTCACCGTCAGACAGCTAAACTTTCGATAACTGGAACCCCATATGAGTTCTCCCAGCTCTTACTACATCCCGCATGATGCGAAATGGCCGATCGTCGGCTCGATTGCATTGTTTTTGTTCTTCGCTGGTTTCGCGACCCTGCTTAACGGCGGCAACTATTTCGTGATGCTCGCCGGTGCGGCGCTGCTGATTTACATGATGTTTCGCTGGTTTGGGCTGGTGATCACGGAGTCGGAAAGCGGCACTTACAGCAAGCAGGTTGATGTGTCGTTTCGGATGGGGATGATGTGGTTCATCTTCTCCGAAGTGATGTTCTTTGCAGCGTTTTTTGGCGCGCTGTTCTACGCCCGAATCTTTTCCGGCCCCTGGCTGTCCGGTATTGGAGAGGGTGGCGCTGCGGCAACCAACGCGGTGCTTTGGAGCAATTTCGAATACATGTGGCCGACCAATGGCCCGGCTGAGTTGGGTGGCGAATACCAGCTCATGAGCTGGCTCGGTCTGCCTATCATCAACACGCTGATCCTTTTGACCAGTGGTGTGACGGTGACGATCGCACACCACGCCATCAAGGAAAACAACCACGATAAAATGGTTCGTTGGCTGCTGGCCACGGTGGCACTGGGTTTTCTGTTCGTGATTTTGCAGGCGTTCGAATACTACGAAGCCTACGCACACCTGAACCTCAAGATGACCACCGGCATCTATGGTTCGACTTTCTTCATGTTAACTGGTTTCCACGGCTTTCATGTCACGATGGGGGCGATCATACTGCTGGTGGTCATGCTACGCGGGCGACGCAAACATTTCTCGGCGACCAATCATTTCGCATTTGAGGCAGCCGCCTGGTATTGGCACTTTGTTGATGTGGTCTGGTTGGGGCTGTTTATATTCGTCTACATCATCTAGACACAAAAAAGGGCGCCTGTGCGGCGCCCTTTTGCTGTGTCCGTGTATCGGGGTGAAATTCCTAGAATGGTGTTTGTTTTACCGGTATGAGTCCGGTCAGACCGGCGACGACTATAATCAGTATTGCCACCAGTGACAGGCCGATACGCCAGGTGAGTGCCCTGACTGTTCTCTTGCCATCCGAGTCATCTTTGACCAGAAAGAACAGCGCAGAAAACAGGCTGCCGACTATAACCAGCAGCAATATGACGATGATCAGTTTAACCAGAAGCATGAGTCGCTCGTAGAGGGATTTAACCTATCATGCGGCCTGTTGATCACTTTGTGAACCCTTATGCCGATCAATCCACTGCGTTCTCGTATCGGCCTGGCGATGCTCGCGTTGACTGTGCTGGTCTGCAGTTTGTTTGCGCGTCTGGGGTGGTGGCAACTCGGTCGAGCAGCAGAAAAATCAACGATGATGGAGCAGGCGCGCTCGGCAGCTTCGGCACCGGTGGGTACGGATCTGGACAGTATCGTCATAGAGAGAGATATCTATCGTCGGTTTCATCTGAAGGGAGCGTTTTTACCAGAGCGCCAGTTTTTACTGGACAATCGGATACGCGATGGCCGCGCAGGGTTCGAGGTCATCACCCCTTACCAGATCGATGGCGCCAATGGCTATGTACTGGTCAATCGGGGTTGGGTCGCTGGTGGACCGAGCCGCACCGATTTACCTGCGGTCGGATTGCCTGAATGGCAGCCCGATCGTCTGATTGCGTTGCTGACGACCCCCTCGAAAGGATTTGCGCTCGGAACGGCGCTGCAGGATGGCGATCAGCGGTGGCCCCGGCTGTTGCAGTTTGTTGATTACGGTTCTATTGCTGCGGCGTTGGGTTCAGCCGCGCATGTCAATGCGGTTTTCGTCGCTGAGCCGGAGCAATCCGGTGTGCTGGAATACAACTTTCAGCCTGTGGCAAATGGTCCCGAGAAGCATTATGCCTATGCGTTTCAGTGGTTCGCGATGCTACTCGCATTGCTGGTAATCTATATTTACCTGACTTTCGTAAAAAAAGATGACTGAAGATACCCAAGGCAAGCCGCGTTCGGCGTCGGTTGGCCGAACCAAATTGCTGATACTGATGGGGCTATACGCCGCGCCGTTGTTGGCTGCGTGGTTGTGGCTGGGATACGTGCGTCAGAACGAAGGCGCGGGCGTCTCGGTTAATGGTGAGCTCATCGTGCCCGCTGTGGCGCTGGAGGCGTTCACCTTGAACGACGCTGCGGGAAGCGATTGGCAACTGAGTCAGCTGCAGGAAAAATGGAGCATGGTCTTTTTCGCGAACGCACATTGCGATGCTGAATGCGAGAAGCATTTGTACCATATGCGTCAGGTCAGACTGCGAACGGGCAGGCGTATGGATCGGGTGCAGCGAGTGGTGGTCACACCAGACTATGCCGGGATGGGCGAGAAACTGGCTGATGCGTCTGAAGGGCTTCATGTGGTGGGCGGCGAAGATGCCCAGATTTCCAGCTTGCGAATACAGTTTGATAGGGCACAGCAAGGCATGGAAGAGTGCGATAATTGTATTTATCTGGTCGACCCGTTTGGCAACGTGATGATGCGTTTCCCTCCAGAGCTCGACCCAGGGAAAATGTATGAGGATCTTATGCATCTACTGAAAGTTTCACGGATCGGATAACCATCGTTTCTGGCCGGTAGCCGTGCGGCGCCGGACAATTTAACAAGGCAGGTAAACCCATGATGAACGCGGGATTCAGCGCTACTTTTCTGGAATCACGAAAGCTCCGCGACTACCTTGAAATCACCAAGCCGAAAGTGGTCCTGCTGCTGGTATTTACAGCAGTAGTGGGTATGGTGCTTTCGGTTCCCGGCATGGTGCCGCTGCAGGAAACCCTCTTTGGGATCCTGGGTATCGGCTTGTCTGCTGCATCCGCAGCGGCGATCAATCACGTCGTTGATCAGCGTGCCGATGCCGAGATGCATCGCACGCGCGAACGTCCTATCCCCAAGGGTAACCTGGGTACGCTCGAGTGTTTGATGTTTGCTGGCATTATCGGCGCGCTGGGGATGTTTTTGCTGAGTGTCTTTGTCAACCCGCTGACCGCGGTGCTGACGTTCTTCTCGCTCATCGGTTACGCCGTGGTTTACACCATGTTTCTGAAACGGGCAACGCCACAGAATATCGTGATCGGTGGCGCCGCTGGGGCTATGCCACCGGTTTTGGGGTGGGCTGCTATCACCGGAGAAGTCACGGCAGAGCCGTTGCTGCTGTTTCTGATTGTGTTTGCCTGGACGCCGCCGCACTTCTGGGCGCTGGCAATTCATCGCAAGGATGACTACGCACGGGTCAATATCCCCATGTTGCCTGTCACTCATGGTGATCGCTACACGCGGCTGCAGATTCTCCTCTACACCGTGCTGATGCTGATCATAACGCTGGTGCCGTACCTCATTAAGATGAGCGGTTGGCTGTATCTTGTGGCGGCGGTAGCGCTCGGGGCGGTGTTCCTGTATCACGCTGTGATGGTGCAGAATGCGGAAAGGAAACAGCAGCCGATCAAGATGTTTGTGTACTCGATACAGTATCTGATGGGATTGTTTGCAGCCTTGTTGGCTGATCATTACCTGGTGGCGTTGTAGCAGGTCAATCAGTGAAGGTCTGCAGCTCGTTTTAAGTCGGCCGCCTGAGCTTGCAGCCGCCGACAGGCGGTGATTAGCGGACTATCGGCGGGGCCACAATCCACACAGGGCGAGTGGAGCATTGACAGCAACAAGCAAGGGCCATGTGCGTTAGATCTGTGTGGTGCTTGAATGGTCGGGCTGGGTAAATTTGTAACGGGCAATAAAAAACCGTCGCTGGAGCAGCGACGGTTTCGTTGAACATCAGGCTTTGTGTATCAGACTTCAAGCATTGATGTCTTGAGCTTTTTCATCGCCGCCTTTTCGATCTGGCGAATCCGCTCGGCCGATACATTGTACTCGTCGGCGAGTTCCTGCAAGGTCGTCTTGCCGTTGTCATCGAGCCAGCGCCTTTGCAGAATATCGCGGCTTCGATCGTCCAGATCTTCCATCGCCATCGCCAGATTGCTCGACTCAGTGTCTGATTGGCTCTTGGCTTCCAGCATGACCGCTGGATCAGCAGATTCCTGATACAAATATTCTGCCGGGCGAAGCGCTCTCTTTTCCTGACCGTCGTCGGCGACTGCGGCATCGAATGAAGTGTCGCCACTGGTCAGCCGCGACTCCATCTCATAGACCTGTGCCTGGGTAACACCCAGATCTTCGGCAACAGCCGCTGCCTCGTCCGCGGAGAACCAGCCGAGACCCTTTTTAGAGCTGCGCAATTTGAAAAACAATTTACGCTGGGCCTTGGTGGTGGCAACTTTCACGATGCGCCAGTTTCTGATCACGTACTCGTGAATTTCTGCACGAATCCAGTGCACCGCAAACGAGATCAGTCGAACGCCAACGTTGGGATCAAAACGCTTCACCGCCTTCATCAGGCCGATGTTGCCTTCCTGTACCAGGTCTGCCAGAGGCAGGCCATAGCCGGAGTAGCTGCGCGCGAGATGCACGACGAATCGAAGCTGCGACATCACCAGTTGGCCTGCGGACTCCAAATCACCGTCATCGCGGTACGAAGTGGCCAGCTCGCGTTCTTTCTCTACCGTGAGAACCGGGAACGCAGCGATTTTGGCGATATAGCCGTTTAAGTCATCGTTGACCGCTGGCAGCGTCATTGTTGAAGCTTTTACCATGGCCTTCGTCATGAGTTCATCTCTCCTCTGCCGTGTGGGCAGTATTTTAGCACTCGCTGAGTTAGAGTGCTAACAATTGATTAAGTTCCTGAAATAATGCAAGAAGTTGACCGGATCACGATCTGGCTCTGCGATCTTTCAAGGATAGTATCGGCCTGAATGTGAGTTTTATGTGAAAATAGTTGGTCAGTCAACCAGACTTTACAGATACTTTGCCGAGGGCAGGGTTTGCGGTAGAAAAGGCTTTATAGTTGCCTTTGCAACTTGTTTGGGCGGGAATGGGTTTCCCCGCTTCATCCTGGGCCGGAGTGCCAGGGAGGCTGCAGACGGCAGATTTTGAAGGGAGTATTCTACCGCACGGATATCGGTCAATCAGGCTGAGACTGAAACAATTTGTGAAGTGGGTCGCGAGTTACCGTGTCAGTTCGTCTGCTCTGCATCGCCCAATAAGGCATCGACAAATTCGCTGGCCTGAAACACCCGCAGATCGTAGATACCTTCTCCAACACCAATGAATCGAATCGGTATATTGAGTTCATCGGCCATCGCGAACACCACACCGCCTTTTGCTGTGCCGTCGAGCTTGGTGACGGCTAGGCCAGTCACGCCCACCGCTTCGCGAAAAATCTTGCCCTGTTGCAGCCCGTTCTGGCCGGTGGTGCCATCCAGCACCAGCAGCGTTTCATGCGGGGCGTCCGGATCGATTTTCTTCAGCACGCGGCTGACCTTGCCCAGTTCGTCCATCAGTCCGGATTGCGTGTGTAGCCGCCCGGCAGTATCGGCGATTAAAACATCCACGCCGCGTGCCTTGGCAGCCTGAAAGGCATCGAAAATGACAGAAGCCGAATCGGCGCCGCTGCCCTGGGCAATGACCGTGACGTCGTTGCGCTGACCCCAGGTCTGCAACTGCTCGACCGCAGCGGCGCGAAAGGTGTCGCCTGCCGCCAGCATGACCGACTTTCCACCATCCTGTAGCTGGCGCGCAATTTTGCCAATGGTGGTCGTCTTGCCTGCGCCGTTGACACCGACGACCAGAATGACAAACGGTCGAATCGCATCCGGGATCTCCAGCGGTTTTTCGCAGTCGCGCATCAGTTCGACCAGGTTATTGCGAAGCAGCTGTTGCAATCCGTCGTCTTCCTTGCGGGCCTTGTCGCGAATCGAACTGATGATTTTCTCGGTGGTGGAGACACCGATATCGCTGACGATGAGCTGCGTTTCAAGCTCTTCCAGAAGATCCTCGTCGATCTTCTTGCCACGCGTAAAAAAGCTGAGCAACCCGCGCCCGAAACTCTTGCGGGTTTTTTCGAGTCGGGTGTCGAGTGGCGCCTCTGGCTGGGTGGTTTCGGTTGCCTCTGGCTGGGTTGATTCCGCGGTGTCTGGCTGCGGTTCTTTTTTGCGTTTTAGGAAACTGAAAATACCCATGTGAGACTCGCTTGGCTTATGTGTATCGTAGCACTCTGGATTAGCGCTGATTAAACTATATAGAGGCGGGCAATTGAGGGCGGATAGCGACAGATGAGGCGATCGGCGAGCAGTCGTGCGCATGCGACTGAGACGGGGCAAGTGCGCATCATTGCCGGGCGCTATCGTGGCAGAAAGCTTGGCTTTCGCGCCGTCGACGGCTTGCGCCCAAGCGGCGATCGCGTGCGCGAGACCCTATTCAACTGGCTACAGCCATCGCTGCCCGGCGCGCGCTGCCTGGATATGTTTGCCGGCAGTGGAGCATTGGGTTTCGAGTGTGCCTCACGCGGCGCCTCACAGGTGGATATGTACGAAAGCGCCGCGCTCGCCGCGGCTGATCTTGTGCGCAACCGGGATACACTGCAGGCTGAGTGTGTGGTCATCCATCGCAAAGATGTTCTGCAGGTGCAGTGGCAGGTGGCACCCTATGATGTGATTTTCGTCGATCCGCCGTTCGATCGTCATATTCACCACCGCGCGGTCGAGATGATCGATCGAGAACGGTTGGTGGCACCAGGCAGTCAGGTCTATCTGGAGTGGCGCAAGAAGGACGGACAACCGGACGTGCCCGCCCACTGGGTCATGCATCGTGATCAGGTGGCAGGGGATGTGGCATTTGCGGTATTTCGCGTTGCGGCAGTTGCGGGCGACGATATTGCGGGCCACTGATGCGCGTGCAATGATAGTTGTGCAACTCAACAGAAGGCTCATGTGAAGATTACATCGATCTATGCCGGTACCTTCGATCCGGTTACCAGGGGACACCTCGACGTCATGCTTCGCGCCGGGCGAATGTTCGATCGCGTGATTGTTGCGGTTGCTGCCAGTCCCGGTAAGAAGCCGCTATTCGATCTTGAGCAGCGTGTGGCGCTGATCGAGCGCGTGCTGGCCGGGCAGGGCAACTTTGACATTCAACCGTTCGATGGGCTGCTGGTCGAATTTGCCGCCGCGCGTAACGCGAGCGTCATCGTTCGTGGTCTGCGTTCGGTTACCGATTTCGACTACGAGGTTCAGATCGCAAGCTTCAATCGAAAGATGCGTCCTGAAATCGAGACCACCTTTGTGTCGG
>CAZYDV010000014.1:0-41347 GCA_964646405.1 uncultured Granulosicoccaceae bacterium
GTGATCCGCCTTGTTCACACTGCGGGTTACCATCGAGATGAATCCCGTTCATCACTTGTTGGTAGATGCGCTTTGCGGCGTATCTTCCCTACGGTTTGCTCGATCCGGGCTTTAAATCACATTTATCGCTTGTGTTAAACCATGGTTTAAGTTGTAGGCTAATTCGGGAGATCGTCAGAAACTTGGAAAATCATGGCCGAGCCTTTACTACAGAGCTGTACTCTCACACCGGCCGAGCAGAAATCACGTCACCGGTTATTGCGCGATACACTCATTCCAAAGGTTCGTCGGACCATACGCGTTGGCAATAGCCTGCAAATTGAGTTAGAGCAGTGCGGTACGAATCGAGGGTTGCTGGAGGATTTCATCGCATTCGAAAAGAATTGCTGCGATTTTCTGAGCTACTCGCTTACTGAAAACGGCACGCACTTGACTCTGACAATTCAGGCCTCGTCCGAGGCTGGTGATGTCATTGACAGCTTCCATCGACTTGTAGAAGATGCCAGGCAATGAAGGCGCTGACCTGCAAGCTCCCAGGGCTTCTGAGGAAATTTCGCACACCGGCACTGGTTGTTCTAGTACTGTCAATCGTTGCTTGTGAACTACCGCTATTGCTTGCGTTTCTCGGCATAGCAGGCTTTTTCAACTTCGACTCGACTATTCTGGTTTCACCTGTGTTGATGGATACTATCCGCCCTGTCGGGATCGTTGTTGCGTTAATTTCTCTATGCTATCTAATCTACCGCTTCCGGCTCAGGATAAGACAATAATGATTGGAGAAGTGGCAAAGCAGCTTAATATACCGGCGTCGACTATTCGATATTACGAGAAAAAGGGACTAGTCTCACCAGACCGCAAATCTGGCAAGCGAATATTCAGTGACATTGCGATAGTCAGGCTGCAGTTTATTCAGCTTTGCCAGGCAGCAGGATTTACCCTTAGTGAAATTGGCGCGTTATTGACAGACTATACGCAGGATTCGAGCGGCAGTGGTCCGTGGCTTCCGATGGTGGAAATAAAGCTCACCGCGATCCAAAATCAGATTAGCAAGCTTCAGCGTACTGAAGCACTGCTGGGTGAGTTGGTGAATTGCCGATGCAAGTCAATTGACCAGTGTGTGAGTGTTGCGCTGACCAAACCTGTCAAGGGTGATGAGTTGCGATAGCACAGCAGGAGGAAACCCGACGCGTGAGCGAGGCACGGGTGATCTGCCTTGTTCACACTGCGGGTTGCCAGCGGGACGAATCCTGTCAGTCACTTGATGGTAGATGTGCCTTACGGCTTATCTCCCCTATGGGAATTCGGCATTCGATCGAAGGGACCGTAAGCCGACAGGCGCACGTGCCATTCAAACTTTACCATCCCCTTACACAGCCGGTTTTCGCAAGGGCTCGAAGGCCTTTGGGCCGATGGCGAATCGATCTCCGTACGCTGACGCAAACTGTGCGGCCTTTGCCTCGAATGCATCGACGCCAATACCGCGAATATACTGAAGCGCACCACCGGTATAGGCCGGAAAACCAATCGCGAATATACCGCCGAGATTGGCTTCAACCTCGGTTCGCAAGACCTCTTCATCAAAACAGCGTAGTGTCTCGATGGCCTGGCGATAGAGCAATCGTGCGACGGCCTGATCCATATCGACTTCACCGCTGCCCTGAAATTGCGCAAGACCTGGCCACAACGTTTTGCTTCCATCGTCGTGGTAATCGTAGAATCCACCGCCGTACTGACGGCCACCGCGACCCGCTTCGAGCATTTTGAAGGCGACGGCCTGGCTGCCGGCGCTGTCAACCGGGTAGCCGTTCTCAACGCCTAAACGCTTGTCCAGTGCGATATGGGTGTCGCGTACCTTTTTCGACAACACCATCGATACTTCATCAAAGACCGCAAACGGACCCACCGGCATACCGGCAATCCATGCGGCGCGCTCAATGGCGGCAGGGCTCATACCGTCTAGCAGCAGGCGCTGACCTTCATCGAGATAGGTGCCGAACACGCGACTGGTGAAAAAGCCGCGTGAATCGTTCACGACAATCGGCATATAGCCAATCTGCTGGACGTAGTCATAAGACTTTCGCAAAGTGTCTTCGGAGGTCTTCTCGCCCATGATGATTTCGACCACTTTCATCTTATCGACCGGGCTGAAAAAGTGCAGGCCGACAAATCGCGATGGATCGGGGCAGCTCTCGGCCAACAATGAAATCGGCAGTGTTGAGGTGTTGGAGCCATAGACACCATCCGGCGATAACATGCCAAAGGTCTCGGGGATGACTTTTTCTTTGAGTGAAATATCTTCGAATACGGCTTCGATAATCAAGTCTGTGCCATTGAAACTGCCGTCATCGATGGTGGGTGTGATCAGGCTGAGTAAGTCTTCTTTGCGCTTTTCATCCATCTGGCCGCGCTTGATGCGTTTATCGGCAAGTGTTGCTGAATAACTTTTGCCTTTTTCGGATTTTTCGATCTCGGTATCTTTAAGTACCGATGGCAAGCCACGACTGGCGTGCGCCCAGGCAATCCCGGCGCCCATCATGCCCGAACCGAGTATGGCCGAGGATGTCGCCTTCCAGCGATCACCCTGAGGACGCACCTTGCCGCTCTTGATTGCCTGCATGCCAAAAAAGAAGGTGGTAATGGCCGCTTTGCACTCGGGTGTTGAAATCAGCTTGCACAGCCCGCGGCTCTCGGCGCGCAACGCACTGTCGAAGTTCATGCGCATGGAATTGACGGCGACATCGAGCATGACTTCAGGTGCCGGCATCAAGCCGCGGGTCTTGCTGACCAGCATGGCGCTGCCCATGGTGGCTACCTGTCTGACACGCGGCGACAAGGCATCGCCTCCTGGATACCTGAATCCCTTTTTGTCCCAGGCTTGTGTGTGCGATTCCGGATTGGCTTTGATCCAGGCTTTGGCTGCTGGCACGAGATCATCGATGGTATCGACTACCTGATCGACCAGGCCGGCTGCCAGTGCCTTTTCAGGTTTTAACTGTTTGCCCTCGATGAGCAGTGGAGCGGCGGCTTCAAGTCCGATCAGTGCAGTAAGTCGCACGACACCACCCGCGCCCGGCAATAGCCCCAGCGTGACTTCCGGCAAGCCGACGACAGCATGCGGCTCGTCTACCACCACCCGATAATTTGAGGCCAGACACAACTCGTAGCCGCCGCCAAGCGCCGCACCATTGATCGCGGAGACCACGGGTACCTGTAGTTGCTCCAGTTCGCGATAGGGACGTTTGTTTTGTTCTATATAACCCAGCGTCTGTTCATCGGATTTTTCTATTTTCAGAATCAGGTTCAGATCACCACCGGCAAAGAAGGTTTTCTTAGCCGACGTGAACACCACGCCGGTCAGGTCATCTTCGGCCCTCAGACGATCCAGCGTCTGGTTCATCGCTGGCAGGAAGTTTTCGTTCATGGTGTTGGCCGACTGACCGGACATATCCATGGTGACGGTGACGATGCCATCGACGTCTTTGTCGTAACGGAACTCTTGCATCTTTAACGACCTATACGCGTTCGATAATTGAGGCGATGCCCATGCCGCCACCGACGCACATGCAGATCAACCCGCGTTTTAGCTGCCGGCGCTCCAGTTCATCGAGCACGGTGCTGACGAGACAGCCACCGGTCGCACCCAGCGGATGCCCCATCGCAATCGCACCGCCTACGACATTGAGCTTTTCATCCGGTACGTTGAGATCTTTTTGCAATCGCAGTGCAACCGATGCAAAGGCTTCGTTGATTTCTACCAGGTCGATATCATCGATGGTGAGCCCGGCTTTGGCCAGCGCCTTTTTTGATGCCGGCCCGGGGCCTGTCAGCATGATAGTTGGACAGGTTGCGGTGAGTGCGATGGAAACTACGCGGCCACGAGGATCGAGACCGAGGTCTTTGCCGGCCTGCTCGCTGCCGACCATCACCAGTGAGGCGCCATCGACAATGCCTGATGAATTGCCCGGTGTATGCACATGGCGGATCGCTTCGACCTCGGGGTACTTTTTCAGGGCCACCGCATCGAAAGCCATCTTGCCCATTTGTTCAAAACTTGCGCGCAGGCCTGCCAGCGTTTGCAGATCGGTATCGGGTTTGATGAAATCATCACGCTGCAAAATGGTGATGCCGTTGTCGTCGCACACCGGCACGACGGATTGGTCGAACCAGCCGTTGTCACGGGCGTGGGCTGCACGACGCTGGCTTTCAACGGCAAAGTTATCGACGTCATCACGGCTGTAGCCATCGATGGTGGCGATCAGATCGGCGCCAATGCCCTGTGGCACGAAGCCGGTCTGGATAGCGGTTTCCGGGTCTTCTGCAAATGGGCCACCGTCGGCGCCCATCGGCACGCGCGACATCGACTCATAACCACCGGCGCAAACCAGATCTTCCCAGCCAGATGCCACTTTGGCCGCTGCGGTATTGAAAGTATCGAGACCGCTGGCACAAAAGCGATTGACCTGGGCACCGGGTACGCTTTCATCCCAACCGGCTTTCTGCAGTGCGATTTTAGGTAGCACGGCGCCCTGCTCCATCACCGGTGCGACACAGCCGAGCATCACGTCATCGACACGGCTGGTGTCCAGGTCGTGGCGCTGTTGCATTTCATCGAGCAAGGTAGTGACGAGGTTGATCGGTTTGACCTCGTGCAGCGTGCCATCGGCCTTGCCCTTCGAGCGAGGAGTACGCAGTGCGCTGTAGATGTAGGCGGCTTCTGCCATGAGGGGGCTCCGAATGAGTTGTTCGTTGGGTGCGGCTGTTATCAACCGTTAACGGTACGCAAAATCATAACGCAGCGCGCGATAATCACGCATCACAGCGCTGCAAGTGTTCGCGAATGGCCGTGTTGAATGCGTCCGCCTGTTCAATGTTGATTGCGTGACCACCGTCGAGATCTACCACGCTAAGCGAGGGCAGCGCCTGGCGGGCAAATTGTACGGCAGTCTGAAAGTGTTTCTCCCACACACCGTTGATCAGCAAGGTCGGTTGCGTAATGGAATGAAACCGATCGCGAACCGACAATATGCTACGGGTGATGCGCACACTGTTGGCCAGAGATTGCGGCTGCAGTGACTTGGCATCGGCGACCATTTCGGCTTTGATGTCATCGGGTATGCGTCTGGCATTGAGTGGATGAACGGGCAGTTCGGTGATGGGCTTACCAGACAATAACACCTCGCGAATCTGCCCGCCGCGCGCCGACAGATCCGTGCCGTCTGTACGCTCCAGTGCGGAATTCGAATTGCAGAAGGCCTGGCCCATGACCACTTCGGGGTGCTGCAGCGAATAGAGCAGCGTCAGCCCGGCACCGAAGCTCTGCCCGACGATATACCAGCGATCGAAGCCGAGCGTTCGCCGAATAGCCTCGAACTGTTCGACGTAGGCCAGCGGTTCCATCTGCCGAGTATCAGCCGGCGCCGGCGAACGACCATGGCCCCACAACTCTACCGTCACCGGGCGGCAGAATGCCGCAAGCCCTGCCAGATTGGCGCGCCACTGTGCCCGACTGGACAGGAACCCGTGCAGTAACATCATCGGCGGACCGATACCTGGATGGACATCAAAGTGCAGGCGATCGGCTGGCAGTGCGCTCATGTGTTGAAACGTCCGGGCGTCAAGGTTTTACAATCAACGATTGATGGCGAAGTTTCGGGGCGGCCAGACTTTGTTGAACAACAAGTCATCACCAGAGCCTATCACTTCAAGGCCGTTTTTTCGCTACAGGGAACCGCTGAGATGCCATGTCGCTGAACGGTCAAGCGCTGACTGTGGCCAGCGCCTGCAAGTGTCCGTGAATACGATTACCCACATTAGACAGGCGATAGCTGACCGCTGGCGGCGCGTGCGCGGTTGACACCCTGCGGGATACCAGACGTCGCTGCGTGAGCTGGCTCAGACACAGTGACAGTGCGCGATCAGTAACCGGTTCGAGTTGTCGCCGCAATTCGCCATAGCGCGTCTCGACCGGCAGACAACTGATCAGCGGCAGTGACCACTTGCTGCGCAACACCAACTGATCCGTCCCCGGGATGACCATACCATGCAGACTGAGCGACCAGCACGCGACCCGCTCACCGGTGCCTGTCAATCGATAGCTGGCACGCAATGGATGTCCAAGACCGGGATTATTTTCCAATAGCCCCAACTCCACCAGATGCACCACACTGGCTTGCATGGCGGTACGTCCACAACCGGCAGCGGCAGCAAGCGGCGACGTGCGCCCGGGAACACCCTCGGCGAGCAGACGCAACACGGTGAGCGACCAGGTGCGTGAGCAGAGCTTGACGAGTTCTGTTTTGTCCATTTAGTATAGTTACTATATTTTTGGGAACACTGCAACGCTAGGGAGCACAGCATGGCCACGATCACCCCCGACGACAAAATCACCATCGCGATGTCGGTTACAGACCGAGCAGCAACCGCCGCGTGGTTCAAAGAACACCTGGGTTTCGAGCAAATATTCGCTGTCGATGAAGCCGGCTGGACAGAGCTTGCCACCAATACACCCGGTGTCACGATTGGCCTTGGCGATAGTGAAGAAGTCTCACCGGCGAGCACGACCCCGGTATTTGGCGTGGCCGATTTCGACGCTGCCCACGCAGCACTCGCAGCGGCTGGTGTGATGCTTGACGACACCATGGAGATCGAGGGGATGGTGAAACTGGTGACGTTCTACGATCCGGACGGCAACCCTTTGATGATTGCGCAGGATTTGTCTGGCGGATGACGGCCTGCGCGCGGCTCCCCACCAGGAGTAACCGTGCACACTTGCGCCCGGGTTAAGACAGGCTAATTCAGGCGGATCGTTCCGAACGTGCTAGGGTCGCGATCGGAGCGATCGCCGTCACCAATCCATCCTTCCGACCCTTCGCGCAGACCTCCATTGTCGTCGTCGGTAATTTCGACATCAAAGCCGACAGGCTCGCCAAGGCTGATGTTCAAGTCTGCGAAAGATAAAAACACCTCCAGCTCATACTCGCACGCCGAATTTCCCGACGGCAGGAAGTTGTGTCTGACACAGCTACCCAAACCGCAAAACGGATTGTCGCCGCCCTTCGAGACGATCATCTGCTGTGTTGATCTGACGAATGCGAACTGAAAATCATCGAAGCCGTCGTAACTGCTGTTATCGCTGTCAGCCCCATCGACATAGATAAACACCGTGTCGTCATGCCAGTACTGCCCATCGCCATCTAACGCGCTGTTATCGCCCTGCAGGGTTTGGTCCTGACCACAGATGTAGACGACCAGCTCGGTGCCGTCGTGGCGCAATGCCATCGTCGTGACACTATCGTCTTCTGGTGCATCATTCGACACATCTTCGTCTATACCATCTGCCGACAAATCTTCAAACGCCCCACCAAAACTCGTCTGTAGCGGCACTTGCACATCAAAAGCGGACAACAGATTGCGATTCTCACGCGCCTCGGACAGATTGGTCCGACGATCACCATCCAGATCAAAGCCGGGACCGGTACTGGTGTAATCCGAGACGTTCAACTCGGTGGTGCCCGCCTCAACAGTCGTTTCAAGATCTGCGAGTAGCACTGCCGTCGTGCCCTCAATCGCATACCAGGCGAGATACAATTCGTTGTTTCTACCAGCGGGGATGTTAACAATAGTGCTCGCATCGTTGGCGCCTGTCACCGGCACAGAACGCTGCAATTCACCATTGACACTGACTCGAAATTGCAGTGTGGTGTTGGCAAGCGAGGCGATACGTCGAATATCTGCCGGCATCGGTGCGGTCAGTCGGTTACCGTCGAGAACGACTGCCGCATCGCCGAAACAGCCGGCGAGCAGAATGGCTAATCCGGCGGCCAGAAGCGGATATCCAGTTTTTAGACGCATGTGGGTATACCTTCTAATTCGCTAAAAAAGAGTAACACAGCGGGTACCGCAATGATGTTTACTTCAGGTTAAATCAAACCCGCAACAAACTTCCCCGCAACCTCGCCCGCCTCGGCATAAACATCCTGCATTGTCACTCGACTCCGCTTTAAAATCTTGTAGGAATGATCTGCCGTATCCAGCCAGTGCAAGCGGTTTCGCGCGGATAGTTTATCGATCTCGCCCTGTAACAATTCGGAGTCGGCGAGCGCGTCCCTGGTTCCGCTTAAAAACAATATCGGCCTGTCTATATCTCCCAGATGCGCCGCACGATCAACACCGGGTTTGCCGGCAGGGTGTAACGGATACGAGCACACGATCAGGCCAACACAATCGAGTGCCCCCTCTGCCACCGCATGCGTCACCATGCGTCCGCCAAAGCTGTGACCACCTGCCAACAACGGAAGTTTCACAAGATCCTGTGCTTTTTGCGCAGCGGCAACGATCGAGGCGATCGACACTGCCTGAGAATCGACGCGATTGCGTGCAGCCTCTTTGAACGGAAAATTGAAACGCAGGGTGGCGATACGGTTATCGTTAAATCCCGCCGCCAGCGACTGCATGTGCGCATGCTGGTGATCGGCGCCCGCGCCGTGCGCCAGCAGCAGTATCGCGATCGCTTGATCGGGTTGATCCAGCGTGGCACTGAGATTGCCGGCAGGTGCGTCTATTCTAAGTTTGGCCATTGGATAATCTCCCACTGAGCCAATCGGAGCTGACAGGTAACTGGTTAACGGTACCGCGCATTCACGCCGCAAAGCGATCATCAACTGGCCCTGCTATTGTAAAACAGGCCTATAATGATGCCTCAGATGATTTAAAGTTATGCACTGCGGTGGCAGGGACTCAGCCACCTGGAACAATAGCAGAACGGAATCGACCAATCGAATGACTCGCGTAGACAATCTGAGCCAGGTCAAGCTGAATCTGGCGATCGAAGGATCGGAAGGCGTAGACCGAAACTACAGCAGCAGAATTCGCAGTCAGTATCTTATCGCACAGCATCAAACACTGGTCACGCAGGCGCAATTTGCCGATGCTAAAGCCGCCGCGATTCTGGCCCTGCTGGGTATTGCGGCACTTCGCGGGCCTTTCGATCTGGCGGCCGATATCGCCAACGCAAGCGCTCTGGCACTCGGCTATATTGGCTTAATCGGGCTGAGCACCCTGTTCTGCCTGTTATCGATCATTCCACGCTATCCGAGTCGAAAAAAACGCAACCAGATTGCGGATACCGAGCGCTGGTCGTGGCCGTCACTGGCCTCGGATCATCTGTCACAGATCGACTTCGGCAAGTACATGCAGACCAGCGAGATCTCTCACCTAATCTACTCGGTGGCGCACGCCAATCAGGCGCACGCAAAGGTTCTGCTGGTTAAGTTCAGAATGCTGCGCATCGCCTTTATTCTTTTACTGGCGATTATTGTACTGATTGTCTATCAGACTATTGTCTCGTTAAAGGTCTGATGAACAATTGTCTGCAAATTGCCGTTGAATCAACTGCAGTTTTGGACGTATCCAGGTTTCACAAAAAGGTTTGTCAGGGTTGCTGGCATAGTAGTGATGATATCTGGCATCAGATTCGACAAAGCGAACAAACGGCAATACGCGTGTGATCAGCGGCTGTGCAAATTCGGGCTGTAAATCCCGCAGGATTCGCTTACAAGCAAGCTGTTGTTGTTCATCGAAGGTATAGATCGCACTACGATACTTGCTGCGCATACTGTGTGTTGAGGTACTGGCATGTGTATGCAGATGCACTTCTACCAGGGTTTTAATGTCGATCAGCGTGGTGTCGAATCGAATCCGCACGGCTTCTGACGGGTTGTCATCGGGTGGTGGAGCGGCAATAAACCCCTGCTCCACCTTTTGCACACCGACGAGCGACAGGAACACCGCCTCGGTGCACCAATGACAACCACCGCCAAAGCCAACGCGATGCAGTACATTCGTCTCGCTCACTGCGGATCCGGTTTTTCGTGGATTAGCTCGCCAAATCGGCCTTAGCCAATACCCAGTCTGCTCGTGGAAAGTGGCAGGTGTAGCCATGCGGATAGCGCTCGAGGTAATCCTGATGCTCAGGCTCAGCCTCCCAGAAATCACCGACCGGTTCCAATTCGGTGACCACTTTGCCGGGCCACAGTCCCGAGGCGTTGACATCGGCGATGGTTTGCTCGGCAGTTTTCTTTTGTTGCTCATCCAGGTAGTAGATCGCCGATCGATACGACAGTCCCATATCGTTGCCCTGCCGGTTCACAGTACTGGGATCGTGGATCTGAAAAAACAGTTCCAGTAAATCGCGGTAGCTGACTTTTTTTGGATCGAAAATAATCTCGATTCCCTCGGCGTGGGTGCCGTGGTTGCGATAGGTGGCATTGGGTACGTCGCCCCCCGTGTAGCCCACTCGGGTGCTCACAACCCCTGTGCGTTTGCGAATCAGGTCCTGCATACCCCAGAAACAGCCACCGGCCAGTACGGCTCGTTCAGTCATTGTCCTTCCTCTATCTGATCAAGGTATTCGCCATAGCCCGCCGCCTGCATATCATCGCGATGGATGAACCGCAGGCTTGCCGAGTTGATACAGTAGCGCAGGCCACCCCGGTCTGACGGACCATCTTCGAATACGTGACCCAGGTGGCTGTCGCCGTGCTGGGACCTCACCTCGGTGCGAATCATTCCGTGGCTGCTGTCGCGCAGTTCCAGAACGTTAGTATCGACCACCGGCTTGCTGAAACTTGGCCAGCCACAGCCGGAATCAAATTTGTCTGTGGAGACGAACAAGGGTTCCCCGGAGACTACGTCAACGTAGATACCCGGCTCCCGGTGTTTGTCATACTCGCCGGTGAAAGGGCGCTCTGTGCCATTCTGCTGGGTCACGCGAAACTGCTCGGGCGTCAGGGCCGACAGCGCCTCGTCGGTCTTTTCATATGCCACAGCTCTTCTCCCGGTTTGCTGGTCAGATCGTCAATGTAGTGTACCGGATCGCGGTTTTCCAGAGCCGACCCGATCATCCGGCGGCGATGCGCTCGGCCAGCACACGGTCTGCCTCACACTGCCACTGCGGCGTGGTATCTCTCTGCGCACGCGTGTCACCGGCTGCCGGATTCATGGCGGTTGCCTGCCAGCCTTCGTCCGGCCACTGATTCGCAAGCGTCAGCAAACCATCACCACGGCCCAGTGTCCCGAACGCGCTGAGCGCTTCGCTGACGAGCGCGTGCTGATCGTCCCGGTTGAACGGCTGGCCGACCGAATGACCCAGTGGATAGTCGACAAACACGGCACGCGGCGGTGCACCGGCGAGAAGAATGTCGCGCGCGCTGCCAAGGCACAAGGTCGGGATTCCGATACTTTCAAGGTATCTTGCAACCAGACACACGGTCTGGTGGCAAACCGGTCACATGGCGACCAACAGTACCGCATCTACCTGTTGCGCCCGCCAACGACCCGCCAGTTGTGGTATCAGCTCTTCGCGCACTCTGCGCTGCGAGTAGACACCGCCCATGCAGGTAAGCATCTCATCGGCGACCTCGCCCACCGCGCCGTCACGCTCGAGTGTTTCCAGTGCGCGCAGCGGAATGATGCAGTTGGGATCACGTCGGGGATCCTGCAGATAATTTTCTGTGATATGAGAAAAACGCATATCGGAATCCGGCGTGTTCGATGGAATGACGCGGATCGACGTGTCGTCTTTGTAGTGATATGCGGTTTGACCCGCCACGTAACCGCCGGAGGTCGACAAAACGCCGAGCTTCGACTCAGACAGTGGTTTACTCAGCGCTGTCCAGGCCGCAGGTGTATCGGCGACAAACCAGCGGTACGGCGTATAGCCCAGACGCTGGTAACGTTCTGTGATACTGGCGATGTAATTTACCGACATTGCCCCCCCGTTCGACGTAAAAGCGAATCGCAAGGGTATCACAGCAGCACGAAATGCCCTGTCCATCACAGTTTGGCGGCAATCTGGTAACCACCCCACAAGTTTGCTGAAAAGCGCTCCAAAACCGGGCACAAGCGTACCGTTCTTGCAGCTTTTCCCCAGCGAGAGCGATACCCGTGGCACAAAGTCACATTCAGTAACAGGGAGATTTAGCTTGGATAGCAAAACACAGATATTCCGTCGAAGCCTGGTCAGTCAATGCGCATTGCCACTGTGTTTTATCGGCATATCCCTGGCCATGCTGACGTTCATGTGGCGCACAGGCGAGTTTGCGTTGAGCAATGTTTCGATCGCTTTGATCTTCGCTGGACTGGCGATGACGACCTGGTCGGTGCGACACTACAGTTGCATAATCACAAACGCCTATGGCGTGATGGTCCGACGCGTGGGCTACACCATGTTCAGTAGCTGGGATAACATTCTGGATATTGAGTACCGCAGCCCCCCCGCCATCGAACTCAAAACTTGTGCGTTAACCAGCAAGATTCCTGATGCACTGAGGCCTTGCATTATCGCCTGGCAAGACTGCCTTCGATACCCCGGCTGCCAGAACGCACTTGCCAATGGCACGCTGATACCACTTTCGCCATTCAGACATCACATCAAGTCGGGCGCACTGCGCAGCGCTTTTCGCCACCACTGGCCGACAGTCAATGACAGTTTTCAGGATTTGGCGCACGAGGTTCCGACTTCTGCCAGTATGCAACAAGCCGCCTGAGCCGTGCGATCACTGGCTACAGCACTCGGATAGCTGAGCCTCAACTTTTTTACACGCATACAACCTTATTGGGGAAGTACTGAAGACAATTCGCCAACGCGAAGATTTGACGCCTTGGGGGCGACGATAGGCCCAGTGGATCGATCATGGCACAATTTCGATCAGGCTTTATCCTGACAGATCGGAAACCGATAACAAGAACAACCAGGAATCTGCGCGGCAGAAGTCTTGGGATCGAGAGCGCAAATCGCCGTGGGCAGACTGCGGACTTAAATCGGGTAAGGCGCGCGAGCCAACACAGAGTCGGGCAATTGTCGCACCGCGATATTTGACAGTGCCCCGCCCTGACTGGCGCCACAGTCAGATGAGATGAATTCAAAGTGAGAACAAACAACCCGGGTGCGGTACGTTAAGTGCATTGCCCCTGCACTCCTGTATCCTCGGTTGCACCAGACACTCGTCGATGCTCTATTTATCCTCTAAAAATGCCAGTTTGTCGACGTTGAATACTGCCGGCAAAACCATTGACGTGCTACGTTGCGTAGTTCTGATGCTGGCACTGCTTCTCACTGATTCGGTTGTCGCCGACAGCGACTTTCCCAGTGGAATCTCTCACGGATTTGGCGCCGCCTTCTCCACCGCCGGTGAGGATGAGACGCGCAGCTCTGGCGAAAGGGCAGAGCAGCAACTGGCACCCGGACAAATTATTATTGAAGTCGACCCGTCGCTGGTCGCTCACACTGCGCGCTGGGACGATGAACCGGAACGCGAAGCACTACCAGACGTGCTGGCAAGTATCGCGCGCTCGCTACAAACAGTAACCGAATTGCGCGATGGCAATATCATCGATGGCAGCGGTAGTGGCTTTGCTTTTGGCGACTATCTGATCACCGCGCTACATATTCTGCAGGGGCCTGATTACGATGGCGTCGTCGATCACTATGCGATGATGAACGGTCGACCGATACAGGCAACGAGCACCTATCCCGAAGCTGACATTGCGGTAATCGAAATGCCGGACATGGCCTGTCGCGATTGTGACGCGCTGAGTTTTGCAGGGCTTCACGATGTCTATCCGGATCAACCGGTGAACTGGCTGTATCAGGATGAAAACGGATCAGTCAAAAAGCAGGCGAGCGTAGTCGGGTTTGCCACGCTGGCGTCAGACGGTAATGACAATGAGCAGTCGGGATGTGCGGACAATCTGGTTGTACTGGTCGATTTACCATTTGAGCAAGGTACCTCCGGCGGGCCGGTGGTCGATCCACAATCAGGTAAAATTCTGGGCATTATCCAGGGCACGTTAAATGAAACGACGCTGGCCTCGGGCGTGAGAGACCCAGGATTTTTTAAACCCATCGCCTGTATTGCAGCACTGGCCGATCTGACAAGCAGTGACTCCAGCAATCGTTAGTGTTCCGGGGTCGCAATTCGTCACGGACAACGACGCCCGATCTCACCTACTTTTCCAGTCCCGATGTGCGGGTTTCAATCAAGGGTCCGACTAGAAATCAATGAGTATTGAACAGATTTTCGTCCTCGCCATTGTGCAGGGTTTAACAGAGTTTTTACCCGTTTCTTCATCGGGTCACCTGCTACTGATACCCGCGCTCACCGGCTGGCCCGATCAGGGCATCGTCACCGACGTGATGGTGCATGTCGGTTCGCTTTTCGCGGTGATCGCCTACTTCTGGAAAGATGTGATCAACCTGTTGATCGGCACCAAAGATATGGCGCTGCGCAAAAAGACCGACAACGCGCGCATGGCCAGTTATATCGCACTGGCTACCATACCCGCACTGGCGCTGGGTGCCGGGCTCAAACTCACCGGCTTGTATGAGCATATCCGTGGCGTGGAAATCGTTGCATGGAACGCTGTCATATTCGGTGTACTGCTCTATGTGGCCGACGTCGTCGGTCGCCGCACCAAAGTGATGGAGGACATGACGCTGCCACCAGCACTGATCATCGGTTGTGCGCAAGCGTTGGCGCTGATCCCTGGCACCAGCCGCTCCGGCATCACGATGACTGCCGCAAGATTTCTTGGCTTTGAGCGCGCAGAAGCCGCTCGCTTCTCGTTCTTGCTGGGCATTCCCGCAATCGCCGCGGCAGGTGCGTTCACAGCAATCGAGGTGATTCAACTGGGCGACGGCATTCCCGCAGACGCGCTTTGGGCTGCGCTGTTGACTTTCTTTGCTGCGCTGTTTGCCATTGCCGTATTGATGGCCCTGGTTAAACGCATGGGCTTTCTCATCTTCATGATCTATCGCCTCGCATTGGCAGCGGTGCTGTTCGCGATTATCTACGGCTGGATTCCGGGTATCTCACTGGCCTGATGGAGTCAAGGGTTGTCGGCCCGATTTAAGGGCCTGACACCCAGCACCAGCAGCGGCAATAGAATAATCGTCAGCAGCGCAAATCCAGCGAGCATCTGACGCATCAGTTGCAGCGTCAGCGGCGCGTGGGACACCAGCGCTGCAGCACAGAAAAGCGTCATCGAGAACGCGAGCCTGCCAAGCAGGCTGTGAAGTGAGAAGTAGGTGGCTCTGATGCTGTCGGGTAATTGCTGGTGAATCACCGCATTCATCACCGGCGTGGCCAGCGCCGCTGACAGGCTGCGCAGTGAAACCGCAAAGAGCACGACCCAGTGCACCCAGGCCGCCATGGCCAGTATGATGCCGGAAATAGTGGCCACGGCAATCCACAGAGTACCGCCGACACCCAATCGATCGCGCAGCCGAATGGCGAGCGTACTGCCAAGCGCGCCCAGCCCCATCGTGATCGCAAGCATGACACCGCTGATCAGCGGCGCATCCTGCCATTGGGCCGTGTTGGCGTCGCCCGTTTGCGCCGCAGCATCAAAGACAAATCCCACATACGGCTGCAACATTTCGTAGGGGATGTGCACCAGAACGGTCAGCGAGACCGAAAATGCCAACAGCCACATCAACACCGGGCTGCGTCTGGTTTGCACGATTAAAGACACCGACTCGCGCAATCCGACACCCGATTCACTGCGATCGCCAGGTTCGGTAAAACCATAGGCCAGTGCGAATGCGATGGCTGCGGCAAGCGCTGAGAACAGGTAGGGCATACGCAGGTCGAGCAGCGCGATAGCACCGCCGACAATGGAGGCAAAGGCCAGCGCCAGCAGCGACCACGTCTGTGCCCGCGCCTCGTGAGTCGCGACATCAGCGGCGGCGCCAATATCCTTCAACGATTCATACAACAGAGAACTGTCGGTACCGGACCGCAACGCCATACCGGTCGCCAGCAGAATCTGTGCGACAGCAAAGCCGGCAAAGGTCTCACTCAAGCAGAAAAGCGTGCCGGCGGCGAACCAGCAAAACGATGAAGCCAGCAAAGTTGCACGTCGACCCACCCGATCCGAGAAGTACCCAGACGGCACTTCCGCCACGACCACTACCGCGAAATAGATGGCCTCCAGCACCAGCAGATCCGAGACACTGAAACGCGAGGCAAACAACAGAAAAAACACCGGCATCCAGAAAATCAGGTTCTGAAATACCTGAAACCACGGAAACAGCGCGATATTGCGCGCAGAACCCGGCGCTACGGCGTATGGGTTCACCATCACTGATAGCCCACGCGACCCGCAACCAACGTTGGCGCCGGGGTGGATTGATCAATGTAACGAACTGGTGTGATGATCTTCACAGAAAAACACCTCACAATTCACGACCATAATCGGTCTGAATCTATTCACCCGGGTCGAGCCCACCCCACTTACCACATGTGCAGTACGATCGTATGCGATATTACCTGTTGGAACTTCAGGAAGAATTCCGATGAACAGTAAGGAAAGGAGACGAGCGCGCAGAGTTGCCGATGCGCTGGATGTGCAAATATACCCCGATTCCAGCCAAAGGGGCGATCTGCCTCAATTTGATCGCGCCACACGCTTTGTCAGGCTCAGCGCCACCGGCATGCGGGTTATCGACGACAGCGCTCTGCGCAGCAGGCAAAACGTCCGTTTGATCATGCATCTGCCCGATCACGAGACCGTGCAACTGACCGGCAGAGTGGTCGATACCGGCGAAGAACAGGGCAGTGAAGGGCCACAGCGTTACTATACCAGTATCGGCTTCACCAACGTACCAGACGCCGCCAGAGTGTTGTTGCACGACCATGTCGAGCGCGTGTTCAGACAGACGCACAGCGTCAGCGGATAATCCACGCTGGCGCGATAGTTTCGGTTGCTGTAGGTTCTAGAACAGAGACCGACATCGCACGCCATGACTATCGTCGATTCGCCAAAACACCTGACCGACACGCTGACCGTTGCCATCCTGCTGGCCGCACTGACTACCGGTGGCTGGTTCGTCGGTCGTCACGCCACGCAGATATCCGAGTTGTTTGTTGACGCGTACCTGCAGCACTACCAGGCTGCTACGCCTGGCGATCAACTCGAATATTTTGTCACCGCGACCGATCGATCCGCATTGGCAAACCTGGTAGCCGGGACAACGGGGCTGACTAATCTAAGCGATACCCGCTACCGAAATCTGTACACCGTGGTCGTCGATGGCATAGCCAGACGCAACCTGGTGAACAAAATGCGCAGCACGCCGTCAATCACTGCAGTCTTTAACATCCCGTTTTTCTGTCACTAAACCAAATAACCCTGCACTCGCACACCCGCTTGCTCGAGCCGCGTTCGCAGGTGTTCGGCCATTTGAATGGCACCGGGTGAATCGCCGTGCACGCAGACGGTTTCCGGTATGACCGGTACGCTAACACCATTGACTGATTCGACCGCTTGATCCTCGAGCATTCGCAACACTCGCGTGGCGGCGATTTCAGGGTCGTGGATTACGGCACCCGTCGTGCCGCGAGCTGCGAGGGTGCCATCATCGTTATAGGCACGATCAGCGTAGACTTCCCGGACGATGGGCGCACCGGCCTTCTCGGCCTCGAATTGCAGATGGGTGGCGGCCATCGCAATCACCCTCAAACTGGAATCAAGATCGGCGATGGCGGCGATACAGGCTTTGGCGAGCGCGGCATCCTCGCTCGCCATATTGCCCAGTGCACCGTGCATTTTGACGTGACTCACCGTACTCCGGCACGAGCTCGCTATCGCCTGCAGTGCACCAATCTGGTACAGCACCGCAGCGCGCAGTTCGGTTAGATCAGGGTTGACGATGCGCCGGCGGCCAAAGCCCTGCAAATCGTGAAAACCGGGGTGAGCGCCGATGTTGACCCCTTTTTCCCGACACATCGCAATGGTGTGGGTCATGACGGTCGGATCACCGGCATGAAATCCACACGCAATATTGGCACTGCTGACGATGTCGAGCATCGACTCATCCGCACCCATCCTCCAGGGACCGTACGACTCGCCCAGGTCGGCATTCAAATCAATAGTGTCTGTCATGGTTTCACGCTCTGTCTGCATCATTACCGGTGATGACGCCGTCGATCAGATTGTATTGGAGCAAGTCCGGTATTTCAGCCGGATCGCGAACCAGCGCTTGTCGGGTGTCTTTCAGACGGGAGATTGTGCGCTGATATTCGCGCAATGCGTCAACGGCTTCGGCAAGGTCCAGCAACGAAAAGTGAAACTGCTGGCCGCTGCGCAATTGCGCGACCTTGTTGAGGTCTGCGGTTATCACGGTGGCAATTCGGGGATAGCCACCCGTCGGCTGCCGATCGGCCAGCAACACCGTGGCAAATCCATCACCGGCGATCTGCACATCACCGGCAAGCACTGCATCGGACACACCGGTGAGACCCGTCTGCGGTAAAAACGTGCTCGAACCAGACTCCAGGCGCGCGCCCATTCGATCGCGTTTTAACGACATGATAAACCGGGTGCTTAAAAATCGCTCGTGCAGGGTTTGATCGAAAAGGTGGGCCTGGACACCAGCCACTATGCGAATCTCATCGGCATCAAAATAGGCCTCCTGCGGCAGTGTCCACAAACGTGTTGGTGCATTTGCAGCACAGACGAGTAATCGATCGCCGGCGGCCAGCGCGCGCCCCTGAAACCCGCCAAAGCAGGCGCGACTGTGCGTGGCACGCGAGCCCAGAATCGCCGGTACATCAAAACCTCCAGATGCGTGCAAATAGCCGTACACCCCCTGTGTGGCCGGACCAATTTCTAATAGATCGCCGGCAGTAACCCGAAAACTACTGTTCCACGGCAGCGCCCGGTTGTTGAGTCGCAGGGTCATGGGGGCCCCGGTGCAGGCAAATATGCCCGGCTCGCCACTCATCGCAAATGACGCGCCGGCTCCTGCCATTTCAAGCGCAGCATCGTTGATATCGTTGTCGAGCAGGGCGGCGCCCTGATACAGCGCAAAGCGGTCCATCGCACCGCCCTCTGCCACACCGAAACGCTGATAACCGGCACGTCCGTGATCCTGCACTGTCAGGCTGCCGGCTACTGATTGAATTTCAACCGTGGTGTTCATGTCTCTTCCACCGGTTGCAATATGGATTCACCCGCAGCCACTTGCGCTTGCAGCAGACGATACTCGCCGTCATCGATGGATCTGAAACTTAATTCATCGCCGCTGCCAATCAGAAACGGCGGATCGATATTCAGATTGAAATTGCTGAAAGGTGTTTGACCGATGGTGCGCCAGCCGGTGGGAATGGGTGTGGATGTCATCACCGTCTGTCGCACCGCAACCGAGATGGCACCGGCCGGCACCTCCGGCTTGACGTAGTTCAGCCGGGGCAGGTCCCATGATTCGGGTAGTAAACCCAGGTAGGTAAATCCAGGTGCAAACCCCAATGTCAGCACGCGCAGGCGATGTTCACAGTGTTGCCGAATCACTTCATCGACATCGATATCCAGCAACCGCGCAACGTCTTGTATATCCGGACCATACTGCTGGCCATAGGCCACCGGTATCAACCAGCGACGTCGCCCGGCAAAGGCCTGAGCCTGCACGCCATCGATCTGATCAAGTTGTGTTCTCAGCACCTGATGCAACGCCTGGCTGTCGATGGCAAGCGGATCGTAGCGCACCAACACCGAGCGCAGTGTTGGGGTGATTTCAGTAATCCCCTCGATAGTGCATTCGCGTAGTCTCGCATCGAACGCCTGGGCGGCGGCATTGATCGATAAATCGAGCGTGGCACCAAATTCAATTAACACGGCTGAATCACCAGCCTGTCGTACAAGTGGGTACTGCACGGGTCGATCAACCGGTGCGCTCATGGCGATAGAAAGTTAATGACAGGCATTTTTCAACCCTGTGCGATATGCAATTCATTGGCATGATCGTTTACTTCGCCAATTTTTACCACCTGGGGATGCACTGCCAGCAGTGAGTCGAATTGCTCGGGCTTGATTGCAATCAACAAACCGCCGCTGGTTTGAGGGTCGAACAGCAAATCACGTTGCGCGCTCGTGATTGCGTCATCGACTGTGCATTGTGTGATATTCGCGAGCAGTTGCGGATGCAGTGTTGATCGATGACCGCGATCAAGCAGTGACACAGCACCCTCGATAGCCGGTACGCTTTCCACTAGCAGTCGGGCCCCTTTATCGGTGCCAGCTAGCATTTCCAGCAAGTGTCCTACCAAGCCGAAGCCTGTGACATCGGTGACGGCCGATGGCATCAAGGTGGCAAGCGTCTGTGCAATCGGGCCGTTAGACTGCAGCATCGACGCATAAGCCGACTCCACCGCGTGTGCCGGTGCGGCCAGTTGCATGTCGGCGGCCAGAATCACACCGGTGCCAAGTGGTTTGCTTAGAACCAGCCAATCGCCGACCGCAGGCGTATTTTTTCGCCACAGGCGCGGCCCCTGCGTATGGCCGGTTACCACGATACCGACATGCGTCTCCATGCCCTCGGTGCTGTGACCACCGGCAAGCGTTACGCGCGCTTTGCGCAGCCCGTTGGCGACCCCGCCCATCAATCGCAGGTAATCGCGTTTGATCAGGCGCGGGTGGTTGTAGGCGATGTTGATCCACACCTGCGCCGCGACGGCGGTCGCACCCATAGCGTAGATGTCACTGAGCGCATGATAGACGCAAATCTCGCCGTAGGTTTCAAGATCACTGCTAAACGTGCGAAATCCATCGATGCTCTGCACGGCCACCGTGTTGGCCGGTAGCGTCATCAGTGCGGCATCTTCCGCCGCTCCCAGTGCAGGCACGATCTGGCTATTCGCGAAAACCGGTAACTGTGCCAGACTGTCGCGGACCAGATCCGGCCCAAGTTTGCTGCCGCAGCCAGCACAGTGCATCGGCATCTCATCGGTGCTCTGCATCTGCGGACGCGGGCCGGGATCATTGAGCCGGGTCATGAATTTTCGGTCAATGTAATCTTTCAGTCGCCAGACCGATGGCCCCTCCGCACTGAAGCCAAACCGACAGCCGACCGCTCGTTGATCGCCAAGCGATATCAGCGATAGAAAATCAGTTTGCAGTTTCACGCGGCTCATCGATTTGCCAGCAAAGGCTCGTCGCAAGTTGCGGATCAGAAAAGGTGCCTGGCGGACGGCATAAACCCCCGCCTTAGGACGAGGATCATCGTCCATATCGGCGACATCACCCGCGGCGAATACGTCTGTGTGACTGGTGCTTTGCAGATACGGGTTCACCGCAATGAAGCCCTGCCCACCCCGAGCGAGCGCACTATCGTTCAGCCAGCGCGGCGGTGCAGCGCCAGTGCACCAGATACTCTGCGCGAGTGTAAGCTTTAACCCGTTAGACGATTCGACCCCGTCAGCGTGAACCCTGGCGACGCGAAAGTTGGGATGCAGGCTAACACCGTGTCGCTTCATCGCCGCTTCGACTTCCCGCACGAGACTTTGCGGATAACCTCGCAACACGTCTGATCCGGAGTAGATCAGATGGAATTTCAGGTTGGTTTTCTCACGCAGGCGATAAGCCAGTGCAAGCACCAGCTCAACGCCACCGGCACCCGCCCCAATCACCCCCCAATTGGCGTCTTCACTGTGATCACTGGCGCGCAACAGCGTTGCCAGCAACGAGGTAAAACCGCTGACCGGCTTGACCCCGGTGGCAAATTCACGTGCACCAGGCACCGAGAGGTCCGGGGTGGATCCGGTATCAATCGATAACTTATCGTAGGTAAAATCGAGACGATCCTGCAGGTGAATCCGTTTCGCATCCGGATCTATGCCGGTGACACGCGCCCTGATCCAGTCGACGCCTGCCCACTGGCAAAGTTTGTTCAGATCGATATGCGTGTCGTCGACCGTGTAGTGCCCGGCGACAAACCCCGGCAACATGCCGGAATACGGCGTGAGCGTCTGTTCTGAGATCAGGGTGACTCGAACCCCTTCTATCGGTTTCATCGCCAGCATGCGAATGATCAGCGCATGGGTGTGGCCACCCCCCACCAGTACAAGATCACGCGATCGCATTCAGCTATGGCGCTCCAGCCAATGGAACAGTTCGGATTCATTACCGGTCACAACGATACGATTGGCACGACTGGCAATCTTATGATTGTATAAAGGGTCATAGTAGTCGATGAGCATGGTTTTGATCATCTCATCGAGTGCCGGGCTATCACCACCATCGGCAATTTCTACAAGCGCTACCGACAACAACGACATCATACGCTTGTATCGATCTCCACCCAGCCGACGTTGAATACGCGCGAGGTTGTTGGCCGCGTAGTCATGCAGGCGCTGCATAGCGTGATCGGGATCAGTTTGCTTAAAGTGCCGTAACGCAAACTGTATGTAGTCCTTGCGAATTCTTTCTACGCGCTGCTGATACGGGGTCTCGAGCGCGAGTAGCGGCGCATTCGCCAGTGCCTCTTGCAGACAGACCGGCAACGAGATTTTGCCAATTAAATGCGATTCTGCTTCAAACAGTACCGCCCGATCAGATTTTAGCGACAGGCGGTACCAGTGCGCCGTGACCTCATTTTCCCAACTCGCCTGACTGGGCTGTGCGGAAAAGGTGCCACCAAAAGCGCTGCCCCGATGATTGGCCATTCCCTCAAGATCAACACTATGGGACCATTTATGTAGCAGGTCGGTTTTGCCAGAGCCCGTGGTGGAGGAGACCACCAGTAATTGCCCCTTGAGACACAAACGCTCTAAGGTTGATATCAGCCAGCTTCGCATAGCCTTGTAGCCGCCCGTTACATAGGGTAAATCGATGCCACTGTCGGCCAGCCATTCGCGAGTGATGTGCGAACGCAATCCACCCCGAAAGCAATACAGATAGCCGTTTGGATTTTCTTTTGCGAACGCACGCCAGGCACCAATGCGTTGTTGACGAATAGCATCAGTGGCCGACTTGAGCCCGAGTTGAATCGCTGCGTCCTGACCGTGTTCGGCGTATTCTGTGCCGATTTGCTCGCGCTGAGAATCATCCAGTAGCGGAATATTGACCGCACCCGGAATCGTGCCGCGCGCATATTCAACCGGCGCACGCACATCCATCAGCGGAACCTCATCGCGGAACAGGGTTGCAATGTCTTGTGATTGTGCTGGCAATTTGCTTCCGGCTGCGCCGGCTATCCGCAATTGAGAGGGATAGACTCGGGCGTGTTGGCCATCAATGTATAACTATCTCTTAGGTGCTATACTCGACGGTTGAATACGTTGTCAAAGGAACATTATATGAAAAAATGCAACGGAAACTCGCCTTCAGCCTATCAAACCATTTCGCGGTTCTGCGAAGAAAGCTCCTGCAACCCCCTCGACGACAATCAACCTATCGCCCTCGCCCGACCCGGTCGTTTCAGCTCCGCCATCGTCAAGCTGCTGACCAGCAATCCGCTGCGTCGGAAAGATACACAGTTTCCCGGCTAGTACGCACGCCCCACGGCACACTTAACCACCAGGTACCAGCAAACTCCAATTAACGTAGGATCCTGGAGCCGGGCTCCAGGATCACGCGCTCAGTCTTAGTAAGACGCCTTGCCGGTGACTACATCCAGGTCGTCTGCCACGGCAGATGACTTGCGGTTGTTATGCAGGAGCCCCTCGGCTGCCTCCTTCCAGATCATCAGTTGCCCGATTGCGCAAGCGACCATCAGACCTGCCCAGACGACCGTTCTCGGTAGTCTCATTTCAATCCCTCAATTTCAAAATTGCAACATTCCGCATTACATCTAGCGGGGCGGAAATACTGGTGAAAGACAGGATTATTATTGAAAGTATTTGTCTTCTATCCTCTGCCGGTTAATTTTTTTCCGGTCATCTTCATAATACTGCTAGTCGTGCTTCAATAACTTTACATTCGAGACACGAATCCGAAGGACACAGGATATCGCATCAGGCAATTTTATACTCGCCTTCTAACGATAATTGTCCCGCAGTACTGACAACCGCATTGGCGGCAATAAGGTATTCGATAGACCCGAGAACACTATGCGCGGCTGCACCGTACATGGCGGTATCGAGCTCGGTATAGATCAAAGGCACCATATCGACAACCCGTGTGGTACCGCCGGCGATACAGTTACGCACCTGATCGATGCGCTGCATGCGGTGATCGTACAGGCAGCGGATATAGTGGTTAGGTGAGGCAATTGGACCACCGTGGGCGGGAAAGAGGATGCGGTCATTGCGCTGCAGTAACTTTTCCAGGCTCTGCATGTAGTCCTTCATGTTGCCATCTGGCGGCGATACGATCGTGGTCGACCATCCCATCACCAGGTCCCCACACAATAGCGTATCGTCTGCCAGCGCAAAGCTCATGTGGTTGATGCTGTGGCCCGGCGTATGCAGGCACTCGACCTGCCAGTCGGCGCCAACAATGATTTGACCGTCGACGATGGTTTGATCCGGGACAAACTCGAAATCGCCACCGGCGGCGTCAGCACTCAGCCGACCGAGCCCGTGAGGACCCATGGCCCAGGTTTCGGCGTCGCAATAGCGCTGCAGCAGTTGGCAACCGGGAGAGTGATCGATGTGGGTATGCGTGACCAGAATATGGCTGATCCGCTCACCAGTGGTCGCTGCCAGCAAGGCCTGAATATGGGCCTCATCGGCAGGTCCAGGATCGACGATCGCCACGTCGCCCTGCCCGATGATATAAGTGCCTGTGCCGTACAGCGTAAAGGATCCGCTGTTGGGACAGATAACACGACGCAAGCCGGGCTGCAGTTGATCTGGCTTGCCGTAGGTGAAGTCGAGTTCACGCGAAAATGGTATGTCCAAGGCGTATCCGCTGAGTTGTCGGTTAGCCTATGCTGCGACGCGCGAACCGTTTTGGCAACCGCCAATAGCCATGCCGCGCTACATGAAGATCGTCGCCGGATACTCCAGCAGTGTTTTGATGCGTTGAACGAACTGCGCCGCGTCGTAGCCGTCCACCGCGCGGTGATCGAACGAACTGGACAGATTCATGATTTTGCGCTCGCTGATCACTCCGTTGGAGACGTGCGCTCGATCGACAATCTTGTTGACGGCGATTATCGCCACTTCCGGGTGATTGATCACGGGTGTCGAGACAATGCCGCCCAGTGCGCCAAGACTCGAGAGAGTGATCGTCGATCCGAGCAGATCGTCACGTGCCGCAGTGCCCTCTCGTGCGGCGGCCGCGAGCGTGCGAATGCGCTCGGACAGCAGATCGATCGAGCTGGCGCCCGCGTTGCGTATCACGGGCACCATCAGACCCGCCGGCGTCTGTGTCGCCAGACCGACATGGACATCGGCGTATTGTTGAATCACTCCGTCGTCGTCATTGAAGCGCGCATTCATTTGTGGAAAGTCGGCCACTGCCACAGCCAGTGCTTTAATGATGAACGGCAACAAAGTTGGCGCACTGGCGGCGCTCGCAGCCTGTGCCTTGAGGTGTTCGCGCAATCGCGACAGCTCAGTGACATCGACCTCCTCGACATAAGTGAAATGCGGGATCGTCTGTTTGGACTTCTGCATTCGATTGGCGATCTGTCGACGCAACCCCACCAGCGGCACATCGACAATCTCACCGCTATCGGCGCGCACGCCGCTCGCCAGCAGGGCATCCAGATCGGCGTGCTGAATCTGTCCGCCAGCCCCTGAACCCGTCACCGAGCCCAGATCGACGCCAAGCGCCCGGGCGCGTTGCCGAACCGCAGGAGCGGCCAGTATCCGCCCGTTGTTGGCCGCCTCAGCCGACCCGGATTCAACTATTACAGGCTGAGCCGGACGCTGCGCAGTATCGATTGACGGGGCGACTACAGCAGGGGCTTCAGAGGTTTGCGGTTGGGCATCAGCCGCCGCACTGGCCGCGACCGCTGCCGGACGCTGTTCAACCTTGGGCGTTGCGGGTGCGGCAGGGGTTACGGTTGCGGCAGGCTCGGGCATAGACGGCGTGGAGTCAGCAGTAGCCGTTGCCGAATCCGATGACGTCGCACCGACATCAAGCACGACAAAATCGGCGCCGACCGCGAGCGTACTGCCAAGCTCCGCACCCAGCGACACCACCCGCCCATTGGCCGGAGACGGTATCTCTACGGTTGCCTTGTCGGTCATCACCGCACCGAGCATCTGGTCTTCCTGAACGACATCGCCGGGCGACACCGCCCATTCGACAACCTCGGCTTCGGCGACACCTTCGCCCACATCTGGCAATTTGACGATTCTTTGGGTCATCTAATACTCCATCGCGCGCTTACAGGCTGCGGCTACGCGTTTCGGTCCGGGGAAGTAGTGCCACTCCTGAGCGTGCGGATAGGGGGTATCCCAACCCGTCACGCGCGTGATCGGTGCCTCGAGTGAGCTAAAGCAGGTCTCCTGCACTTGCGCCGACAACTCGGCACCGAAACCGGAGGTCAACGTTGCCTCGTGCACGATCACGCAGCGCCCGGTCTTTTTCACTGACGTCTCAATGGCCTCGATATCCAGTGGCAGCAAGGAACGCAAATCAATCACTTCGGCGTCTATTCCCGCCTCCTCGACTGCCGCCAATGCGACGAAAACCATGGTGCCGTAAGTGACGATGGTCAGATCGGCGCCCTCGCGCCTGATCGCGGCCTCGCCGAGCGGTACCCGATAATGCCCGGCCGGAACTTCGCCCAGTGGATGATCAGACCAGGGCTGAACCGGTTTGTCGTGGTGCCCGTCGAAGGGCCCGTTGTAGACCCGCTTGGGCTCTAGGAAAATAACCGGATCATCGTCCTCGATCGAGGCGATCAATAAACCCTTGGCATCGTAGGGATTGGATGGCATCACGGTTTTCAGGCCGGCAACATGAGTGAACAGCGCCTCGGGACTCTGACTGTGAGTTTGTCCACCGAATATGCCGCCACCACAAGGCATACGCACCGTCATGGGTGATGTGAACTGGCCATTGGAGCGATGCCGCAGCCGCGCTGCCTCCTGAGTGAGCTGGTCGTAGGCGGGATAGACATAATCGGCGAACTGGACTTCAGCCACCGGACGCAGGCCATAGGCCCCCATGCCCACTGCCACGCCAACGATACCGCTCTCGTTGATGGGGGTGTCGAACACCCGCGAGCTGCCGTACTTTTCCTGCAGACCGTCAGTGCATCGGAACACGCCGCCAAAATAGCCAACGTCCTCGCCAAACACCACGACATTGTCATCGCGCAGCAGCATCACATCCATCGCGTCGCGCACGGCCTCGATCATGTTCATCTGGCTCATCGCTCAATACCCCTGACGAATTTGTTCGAGCTGGCGCTGAAGGTGCGATGGCATGTCTTTGTAGACGCCCTCGAACATCTGTCGTGCCGGTGGGCGCGGCCCCTCGCCAAGGGTGCCGTAGGTTTCTGCCTCCTTGGCGGTGGCGAGCATCTCAGCGGCGGCATCTTCTTCGAGTTGTCGATGCTGCTCCTCGCTCCAGCAGCCGCGATGGATCAGATAGTTTTTCAGCCGCACGATCGGGTCGCCCAGCGGCCACGCATCGGACTCTTCGCGCGGTCGATATTTAGATGGATCATCCGAGGTTGAATGCGCGGCAACCCGATAGGTGACCCACTCGATCAGGGTGGGTCCGAGATTTCGGCGCGCGCGCTCGATCGCCCAGCTCGAGGCGGCATGTACCGCTAGAAAATCATTGCCATCGACGCGCAGCGACGGTATCCCGTAACCATGCGCACGCGACGCAAAGGTGGCGGCATTACCCGACGCGATACCCTGAAAACTCGAAATCGCCCACTGGTTATTGACGACATTCAGCACCACAGGCGCACGATAGACCGAGGCATAGACCAGCGCAGAATGAAAGTCATTGGAGGCCGTGGCGCCATCGCCAATCCAGGCCGACGCGATCGCCGTATCGCCTTTGATCGCCGAGGCCATGGCGTAGCCGACCGCCTGCACGTACTGTGTGCCGAGATTGCCCGAAATGGTGAAAAAGCCCGAGTCTCGCACCGAGTACATGACCGGCAACTGGCGACCACGCAGTATGTCACCCGAATTCGAATACACCTGGCACATCATCTCCAGCACGGAATAGCCCGCGGTTAGCAGCAACCCCTGCTGGCGATAGGTCGGGAAATTCATATCGCCGGGCGACAGTGCCATTTGCTGTGCACAGGCGATCGCTTCCTCACCGGTGCACTGCACGTAGAATGATGTCTTGCCCTGCCGCTGTGCCATCAGCATTCTGGCGTCATAGGCACGCGTACGCACCATGGCAGTGAGGCCGGCTATTGCGGCGTCGTCGGCCAGTGTGCCGGCCCACGGACCGACCGCCTCACCGGAGCGATTCAATACACGCATGATCGTGTGCGCCAGCGGCTTGATGTCTTCGCTGGCAACATCCTCAGGCGGCCTGTCCACAGTGCCGGCCGGTGGGATTTCCACGTGCGAGAAGTCGGGCTCGTCACCAGGCCGCACGGCGGGCATCGGGACGTGAAAGCGCAATCGGTTCATCTCTGGAGATTCCTCCGGATCAGGTCCCACACCTGACTGGGTGGCTGTTACCATATGCGTTTGACCGTAGTTTGTTAAATTGGCTCCCGGCTCTCGGGCCGAGGCCTGCAGTGAACTTGCACGGCAGATACCAGAACCTGCCACGCTGTGCGATAGACCTCTCAACCCAACCGCTGCGGCGAACCAACAAGAGTAAAGGCTTGAACATCCTGATTATAGGCAATGGTGGACGGGAACATGCGTTGGCCTGGAAAACCGCCAGTGTGCCGGCGGTGGATCAGGTGTTTGTCGCCCCCGGCAATGCCGGCACAGCCGCCGAACCCGGTGTGAAGAACATCGGCATCGGCGTTGGCGAAATCGACCAACTGGCCGATTTTGCCGCCGACAATCAGGTTGACCTGACCCTCGTCGGTCCCGAGGCGCCACTGGTTGCCGGCATCGTCGATCACTTTGCGGCCCGCGGCCTGAAGATTTTTGGCCCGACCGCAGCCGCCGCCGAACTGGAAGGCAGCAAGGCCTATTGCAAGGCGTTTCTCGAACGCCACCAAATCCCCACCGCCGAATATCAGGTCTTTACCGAAACGGCTCCGGCACTCGCCTACATCGAAGAGAAATCTGCCCCGTTAGTGATCAAGGCCGATGGTCTGGCCGCCGGCAAGGGCGTAGTGATCGCCCATACCATAGAAGCCGCAAACAAGGCCGTGCTCGACATGCTCGACCATCGCCAGTTCGGTGACGCGGGCAGCCGCGTAGTCATTGAAGAATTTCTGGTTGGCGAGGAAATCAGTTTCATCTGCATGGCCGATGGCGAACACCTGCTGCCGATAGCCACATCACAGGACCACAAAGCCCGCGACGAGGGCGACACCGGCCCCAACACCGGCGGTATGGGGGCTTATTCGCCGGCACCGCTGGTCGACGATGCGCTGCATCGCCGCATCATGGACACCATCATGCTGCCGACACTGGCCGGAATGAAGGCAGATGGCCGGCCGTTTACCGGCTTTTTATACGCGGGATTGATGATTGCCCCAGATGGCTCACCCAAAGTGCTCGAATACAATGTCCGCATGGGCGACCCTGAAACTCAGCCAATTCTGATGCGCCTCGAATCGAATCTGGTGGCGCTGTGCCAGGCTGCCGTGGCGGGCACGCTGGACCAGCAATCGCCTGACTGGCGCGATGACTTTGCCCTTGGCGTGGTCATGGCGGCGGGTGGTTATCCGGGGAGCTACGACACCGGCCTTACGATCACCGGCGATGCTTTCAACGCACAGCAAAGCGATGCCAGCCGGGTGTTTCACGCCGGCACCGCACTCGATGGCAGCGGCAATACCGTGACAGCAGGAGGCCGCGTGGTATGCGTGACGGCGTTGGGAGAGACGGTTTCCAGTGCCCAGCGAGCCGCCTATGAGAGAGTCTCGCGAATCCATTGGGACGGGGCGTTCTTTCGACGTGACATCGGCCATCGGGCCGCCAATAGAGAAAACAGCTAGGTACGAAGTTTCAGGCGCTTAGCTAGCGCTTCATCGCATCGAAGAATTCACTGTTGGTCTTGGTTTGCTGCAGGCGACCCATCAGAAATTCCATCGCCTCGATTTCGTCCATCGGGTGCAGGAACTTTCGCAGCACCCAAATCTTTTGCAGCTCTTCGGGTTCGATCATCAGCTCCTCCCGACGCGTACCGGAGCGATTGACACTGATCGCCGGAAAGACGCGCTTTTCAGCGATACGTCGATCCAGGTGCAATTCCATGTTACCCGTGCCTTTGAATTCTTCGTAAATGACCTCGTCCATTTTCGAGCCGGTATCGACGAGCGTGGTGGCGACGATGGTTAAGGAGCCCCCCTCTTCGATGTTTCGGGCGGCGCCAAAGAATCGCTTCGGGCGATGCAGCGCGTGCGCGTCGACACCACCGGTCAGTACCTTGCCACTGGACGGGATCACGGTGTTGTAAGCGCGTGCCAGACGTGTGATTGAATCGAGCAGGATCACTACATCCTGCTTGTGCTCTACCAGCCGCTTGGCTTTCTCGATCACCATTTCAGCCACTTGCACGTGGCGGCTGGCCGGCTCATCGAAGGTGCTGGAGACGACTTCGCCCTGGACCATGCGCTCCATCTCGGTGACTTCTTCCGGTCGCTCATCGATCAGCAGCACGATCAGGAAACACTCTGGATCATTGGCGGCGATGCTCTGCGCGATGTTCTGCAAAATCATGGTTTTGCCGGCTTTCGGCGGCGACACGATTAGCGCCCGCTGCCCCTTGCCGATGGGTGCAACGAAATCGATCGTGCGTGCGGTGATGTCCTCGGTGCTGCCGTTACCTAACTCCAGCGTCAGTCGGTTTGTAGCGTGCAGCGGCGTGAGGTTTTCAAACAGGACTTTGTTTCGAGCCTGCTCTGGCGGGCCAAAGTTGATTTCATCAACTTTCAGCAGCGCAAAATATCGCTCTCCATCCTTGGGCGGTCGAATCTTGCCGGAAATGGTATCGCCGGTACGCAGGTTGAAACGCCGAATCTGACTCGGTGAAACGTAGATGTCGTCGGGGCCTGCCAGATAGGAGCTGTCGGCGGAACGCAAGAATCCGAATCCATCCTGCAGGATTTCGAGAACGCCACTGCCAAAGATATCCTCACCCTTTTTTGAGTGAGCTTTGAGCAACGAAAATATGATGTCTTGTTTGCGCGAGCGCGCGACATTGTCTATGCCAGCCGTTTGCGCAAGCTCGATCAACTCGCTGGCGGACTTTTTCTTTAGATCGGTGAGATTCATAGTAGGCTGGTAGAGAGGTTTCGACGAGCGGCGCGAGGATACGCCCGGGGTCTGCTAACCGTCAGCGGAAAGCTGGATGAGCAAACGAGTGGCTGTCGCCAGTCAATCAAAGACTAAGGGTGCGCCGTTTTCGAGCGGGGATGAAACGGCCATAAACCTAGAAGGACTACTGACCATAGCACGCGGCAGGCGGGACGTCCAGACTCAATTGACGCACGCAAATGGCGAGCCAATCGTGCTGCTGCAGCACTCGCCAGGCACTATAGGGTACGGGTACATCGGTGGGGTTGCGGACCGTCTGCCATTGCGTTTGAACAACAAACGGACCGCTGCATTGCTGCGATTGTCAGCGCCTAGGCGTTGCCATCGATGAAGGCAGTCAACTGAGACTTCGACAGGGCACCCACCTTGGTGGCCTCGACCGAGCCGTTCTTGAACAGCATCAGGGTGGGTATTCCACGGATGCCGTACTTCGGCGGGGTGTTCTGGTTGTCGTCTATGTTGAGTTTGGCGATCTTGACTTTGTCGCCGAGCTCGTCGGCCATCTCTTCGAGGATCGGCGCGATCATCTTGCAGGGGCCACACCACTCCGCCCAGTAGTCGACCAGCACCGGCACTTCAGATTGAAGGACTTCGGTCTCGAAGTTGTCATCGCTGAGATGGATGATTTTATCGCTCACAAATTTCTCCTGACAGGCCCTCTGTCATTGTGCACCAATTGTTGTGGTTGAGCAGTATATTTCAAGCTGCTCACGTGGACGTGCGTTTGGACAACAATGCAAAAAACGCGTTCACACTAAATAGGCTATCATTCGGTGATGAAGTCTAATTATCTGACAAATGTCAGTTTTACCGAATTCGACCTCAACCCGGATCTGCAATCCGCGTTGCAGAGCGCCAATCTGGAATACTGCACCGAGATTCAGCTGCTATCGCTGCCCCTGATGCTGGAGGGTCGAGACATTGCCGCTCAATCGCAGACGGGCACCGGCAAGACAGCGGCATTCCTGCTGGGTTTGTATCAGCACTTGCTGAACCACCCGCCACCGCCCGAACGCAAGCCTAACGACGTTCGGGCTTTGATTCTGGCGCCCACACGCGAACTGGCGATCCAGATTCACAAGGATGCCGAACTGTTAGCCGGTAACTGTGATTTTCGCATCGCACTGGCCTACGGTGGCACCGACTACGAAAAACAACGCAAACAAATCCAGGAAGGCGCCGACATCCTGATCGGCACACCCGGCCGGATCATCGACTACTTCAAGCAGAAAGTCTTTTCGCTCAAACGCGCCCAGGTCGCGGTCCTGGACGAGGCCGATCGCATGTTCGACCTGGGATTCATCAGCGACATTCGCTATCTGCTGCGACGCATGCCGGAACCAACAGAAAGACTCAATCTGCTTTTCTCGGCAACACTGTCACACCGTGTGATGGAACTGGCCTACGAGCACATGAACAATCCGGTCGACCTGAAATCTCAGTCCGACCAGATCGCCGCGGAAAAGGTCAGCCAGCAACTGTTTCACCCCTCATCTGAGGAGAAAATCCCTCTGTTGCTCGGACTGCTGGAAAGTCGCAAACCCGCGCGCTGCATCGTTTTTGTTAACACCAAGCGCGCCGGCGAGCGCGTGTTGGCGTACCTGCAGGCCAATGGCGTATCCGCCGATGTGCTGTCCGGCGACGTGCGCCAGAAAAAGCGCCAGCGCCTGATCGAGAACCTCACCAGCGGCGAACTCAATACTTTGATCGCCACCGACGTGGCGGCCCGTGGGCTGCACATCGAAGGCGTGAGCCACGTATTCAACTACGACCTGCCACAGCAGGCCGAAGACTACGTCCACCGCATAGGCCGCACGGCGCGCGCCGGCGCCTCGGGCGAGGCGATTTCGTTCGCCTGCGAGCAATATGTCTTCTCGCTGCCAGAGATCGAAGAGATGCTTGGCCACGAGATCGAGTCTTCTCCGATCACCGAAGCACTGCTGATCGAACCCAAAAAACCAACCCATCGCCCCCGGACTGATCGCCCCAACCGGCCGCGTGGAAAATCGTCTGGTAAGCCATCCGGTAACTCCGGTCGCAGACGACGTGGCTCAGGTAACAACAGTGCACGAGGCGACAACCGCAAACCGAGCAGCAAAGCCACCACCTGATCCGCCACAGACGGTTTTTTTTGGTCGGTTTTTTCCTTAATATCCGCAGCCACTCTATTTTCCGGAAAGCAAAGCCATGGACTTCGCCCTCGCACGATCTAATATGATCGAACAGCAAATCCGCCCCTGGGACGTGCTGGATCAACGTGTGCTGGATGCCCTGGCCACCCTGCCTCGCGAGAATTTCGTACCGGAGCTGCACCGTAAACTCGCCTACTCCGACACCCGAATCCCGCTGGATGATCGCGGCTATTCGCTAAACCCGAACATTGAGGCGAGATTACTCCAGGCCGCGGTACTGGAGAGCGACGACCGAACCCTGATCATCGGCAGCGGCAGTGGCTATCTGGCGGCTTGCGCCGCACTTCTGTGCAAACACGTTGAGGCCATCGACGACAGCCAGGCGGCCAATGATCGTGCCCGCGCCAATGCCGAGCAATGCGGTGTCGACAACATCAAATTCATCACCGGCGATCTGATCGCCGACCTGCCGGACAAAACCACCTACGACGCGATTATCGTCAACGGTTCGATGACGAGCGTTGGGGCGAAGCTGAAAAATCGCCTGACACTAATGGGCCGATTGGTGGTAACCGTTGGCTCTGACGATGCTCCCGTGATGGAGGCGCAGGTCATTCGGCGCATCAGCGACGATGACTGGCTGGTGCAAAGCATCTTCGACACGCATATCCCGCCCGTCGGCGATGCGGCCAACAGCAAGCAGGATACCGGCGGTTTCGAATTCTAGTATCTTCGCGCAATGCAAGGTTGCGCCTGCCATCACCTCAAAAGCTGCCCGTCGGCGGCGACCTGAAGCCACCAATAGCGCTGATTAATTAATACAGCGGCCTGTATACCTGACATCCACACTGCGGGTGTAGATATTGGCGTCAGGTAACCCCCGTTCCGTCAAATTCCTACTACATTCTCCAGACTATAAATAAAACAGTCGGTGATTCCCTGCCGGGAATCCTGCCCCGAGAGAATGACATGATGCTTCGAGCCTGTTTGCGACGCCCCCTTTTGATCGCCAGCTTGCTGGTGGGATCCAACCAGCTGGCCGCTGCCGATCTGATGGAGATATACGATATCGCGGTAGAGCGCGATTCGGTCATTCAGGCGACCATCGCGCAGTACGAAGCGGCTCGTCAGGCGCTACCGCTGGCACGTTCTGCCTTACTGCCCAATATCGGCCTCAGTGCAGACGCCGCCTACACCCGCGACTACGACACACGCGAACGCTACGAGTCCGACTCGGTTACCGCGACACTGACCCAGAATATCTACGCACCGGCGGCGACTGTTGCCGTGCGCTCAGCGCGGCTGAATATTGCTCAGGCTGCGGAAACGCTGCTGGAGGCCCGCCAGGCGCTGATGTTTCGAACCGCGCAGGCGTACTTCAATATTCTCACCGCAGATGAGGCCTACCGCGCCGCCAGCTCCTCGCGCGAGGCCATCGCCCGACAAACCGAGCAGGCAGAACGCCGCTTCGAAGTCGGACTGACTGCGGTGACAGACGTTAAAGAAGCGCAGGCACAACTCGATCTGGCCATCGCCAACGAGGTCGTAGCCGAAAATCAACTGGCACTGGCCAAAGAGTCGCTGCGGGTCATCATCGCCCAGGAAGTGCCGCCGCTGGCCAAACTCAGGGAAGATGCCAAACTCAACAGCCCGACACCTCCCGGACTTCCGGAGTGGTTAAAAATAGCCGAGGAAAACAGCCCTAGGCTGGAGATTGCGCGTCTCGACTATGAATTGGCGCGAATGACAGTCAAATCAGAGCGTGCCGGTCGTAAACCGCAGGTCAGCCTGATCGGCGGCTACACCAACAGCACCACCGAATCAGACAACTTCCCGGATCGCGAACAGGCGCAGCTCAAGCTGCAACTGAACTACTCTTTGTACACCGGCGGACAAACCAGCGCACTGATTCACCAGGCAAGGTCTCGTTCACAGCAGGCATCGCTGAACTACGAGACCGTCCGGCGCGCCGTCGAGCAGGATACGCGCGACGCCTTTTTGTCGGTCATTGCCGATATCAGTCAGGCCAACGCACTCAAACAGGCACTGCAGTCTACCGAGGTGGCCCGGGAGGCAACACAGGCAGGTTTTGACGCGGGAACGCGAACCGCAGTGGAAGTACTGGTCTCACTGCGCGATACCTTCAGCGCCTACGCCGACTACGCCGCCGCCCGGCATCAGTTTGTGCTGCGAAGCCTGCAATTGCGCCAGGCCGCCGGCATCCTGATCGAAGATCATCTTGAAGCGGTCAATCGCTCGCTGGAGTAAGGTTTCCAGCGGTTACCGTTTGAGTTGACGGCCATCCATGATGGCCGTTTTTTATTTCGCCAGCGTGAACCGGGTGCCGCAGTATGGGCAATCGGCGGTGTCGCGCTCCTCCAGAGGAATGTAGACGCGTGGATGCGAATTCCACAACCCCATGGATTCGGTTGGACAATAGGCCGGAAGCTCGTCACGCTTGACTACGACGGGTTCCGGCGGCTGCTTTTCATCTGTTGCTGTCATGGTGTTCTCACTCGGGTCGGGCAGCGTTCAAACTGCTGTCAGCCAATGGGCGTACTGTTGCGTCTTGCCGGCGACGGCATCAAAAAACATCTGCTGCAGTTGAGTCGTAATCGGCCCACGCGTGCCGCTGCCAATGGTGCGGTTATCGAGCTCTCGAATCGGGGTGATCTCCGCTGCTGTGCCGCTGAAAAACGCCTCGTCGGCAATATAGACTTCATCGCGCGTGATGCGCCGTTCGATCACCGGCACACCGATGTCGGCCGCCAGCTCCATCACGGTCTGGCGGGTGATGCCATCCAGTGCCGAGGTCAGATCTGGTGTGTGAATCTGACCATTTCGCACGATAAAGAAATTCTCACCCGACCCCTCGGCAACATAACCTTCTACATCGAGCAACAGCGCCTCGTCATAGCCATCCTCCATTGCCTCCTGCAGTGCCAGCATGGAGTTCATGTACTGCCCGTTTGCCTTGGCCTTACACATGGCAATGTTGACATGGTGGCGTGTGAACGAAGAGGTTTTGATGCGGATACCACGCTCAAGGCTCTCGCTACCCAGATAGGCGCCCCACTCCCAAGCGGCGATCATGCAATGCACCGAGAGGTTGTCGGCGCGCAGGCCCATACCCTCCGAGCCATAAAAACACATGGGCCTGAGGTAGGCCGAATCGAGCTCGTTCTTCTTCACCACATCGCGCTGCACCTGGCACAGGGTGTCGAAATCCCAGGGGATATCCATGCGTAATATCTTGGCCGAGTTGAACAGCCGCGTGGTGTGCTCAGCGAGCTTGAAGATGGCCGGTCCTGCAGGGGTCTCGTAGGCGCGCACGCCTTCGAACACACCCATCCCGTAGTGCAAAGTATGGGTCAGCACGTGGACCTTTGCGTCCCGCCAGGGCAGCCATTCTCCATCAAGCCAGATAACGCCATCACGATCTGCCATGGACATGATCGATTGTCTCCTGATTCTGTGCAGTGACCCATCATAAGGATCAGTGTTGTGTGCCAAATAGTGCGAACCGGCCGCCGTCACGGCGTGCGACCGCCTTGCGGATCACAACACCAACCACAATTCACCTGTTGCACACCCGATCGACAGGGGTGGCGGAATCGATGGAAGCGGGCGGCGCCTGGATCTGTTGTGAAGCTGGCAGACAGCAACCCCTGGGTACAGGAAACATTTGCTGTCTGTCGATACTGGACGAGGCTGCGCCGTGGTACCGCGCATTCTCAAGTATCGAATATTGAACCATAAACTCGATATCGGCACTACTACTCGCGCCATGATCCACCTCAAAAAACGCGTTTGTAATCACACGATTCGCGGCGGCTTTTGCAGCGTGCCTGGATTTGCACACGCCTGTCGCGCCCGCGATCGATGCAGACCCACTGGTCTGCCCGTTCGATCGTCGCGGCGGTCCGAAAAACATCGGTTGCCAGCCGGCCCGGTTTACCCTCGCTGATGGCTGAAGTACACTCGCCAGCCGCCCCGCTGTGCGGGCTTGCGAGTAGACGATCATCCACAGCACGTTCATGACTAGTTCAACTGGCACCGAAAACGACGCCGGCGACGGACTCGCGCCCTCTGCGCGGCAGTTCGAGTTGCGCAACGTCAGCATCCGCATCGAAAAAACGCCAATCATTCACGATGTCAGTTTTGCCCTTGAAACCGGCATGATCGGCTGCCTGCTCGGTCCAAGTGGATCGGGCAAATCCACACTGCTGCGCGCCATCGCCGGTTTCGAATCACTTAGCGAAGGTGAGATGTACATCCGCGGTGACTGCGTCGCCAGCAAAGCACAGCAAACACCCGCCGAGCAGCGACGCATCGGCATGATGTTTCAGGATCTCGCCTTGTTTCCTCACCTCAATGTCAATGAGAATGTCGGTTTCGGCATTCGCTCGCTGCCTCGTGCTGCAATCAAAAAGCGCACCGCGGAATTGCTTGAGATCGTCAATCTGCAGCGCTATGGCACCCAGTATCCTCACGAGCTGTCCGGTGGACAGCAACAACGTATCGCACTGATTCGGGCGATGGCACCCCGGCCCGATTTACTCTTGCTGGATGAACCCTTCAGCAGCCAGGATACCGAGTTGCGCGTGCAACTGGCGCAGGAGGTCCGTGAGATTCTAAAGCAGGACAATGTCACCGCCATTCTGGTTACCCACGATCAACACGAAGCCTTCGCCATTGCCGACGGCATTGGCGTGTTGAATGAAGGCCGACTGTCACAGTGGGACAGCGCCTACAATCTCTATCACACGCCGCAGGACAGATTCGTTGCCGATTTTATCGGTGAAGGGGTATTCATCTGCGGCAATATCATTGACGAGCAGACCGTGCAGACCGAACTGGGCAACGTCACCGGTGAACTGGCGTTCAATCTTCCGCGCGGGATGGAAATCGATCTTTTGGTCAGGCCGGACGATATCATTCACGATGACTACAGTACGTTTCGCGGCACGGTGTTGAAAAAGAACTTTCGCGGCGCTGACCACCTCTACACGTTGCGCATGCCGGGCGGTACCAATGTCATGTGCCTGGCGCCGAGCCACCATGATCATCATCTGGGTGAATCAATTGGCGTACGCCTGAAAATTGATCACCTGGTGGCATTTCAGAAAAAATAACGTGCGCAGGACTCTGCTACCCGAGCTTGCGAGCCGCGCGTTTGCGAAACACCTGCATTTCCTTTAAGGCCTGCTTGTCGCCCTTTTTTTCGGCAACAGCAATTCCGCTGTCCCAACTGTCGATTGCCTGCTGGTGCTGACCGATGGCGTCGTAACACTTACCAAGAATTTTCCAGGCCGCACTGTAAGACGGATCCATTTCAACCGCTTTTTGCAAGTGTTCGATCGCGGTTTGATAGGACGCTTCAGTCAGGCAGGCGTTGCCCAGTGAATAGCGCAGCATCGCATTGTCGTGTCCCTTCGCCAGCAATGCTTCAAAGTTGGCTCTGCTCACTTAAGCTCTCCTTCAAAGCGACCAGCATAGCCTGATCGCGCAGCCCGTGCGATAGATCCCCGACACGACCCAAATCAACATGTACCAGTGCTCGAAGTGCCGGGAACAACTTCAAAAGCTCACCGGCATCGAGTAAAAATTCTGGCCTTGAGGGGCCACGGGCGGGATCGGCCTTGTCTTTGACAAAAGTCTGGTAGAACAGCAACCCACCCGGCGCCATCAGTGATTCGATTCGCCGACAGAAATATCGATCCAGGTAGTTGGAAACCACGATTACATCGTAGAGGCCGTCACCGGGCGCAAAATCGGCGGTGTCACTCTCAATAAGTTCGATACCGAGTCCGCTCGATTGCGTCCGCTCGCGCAGCAGATCCAGCGCCTTGCAGGAGATATCCATGGCCGTGGTTTGAAGACCGTGTGCCGCCAACAGCAATGCATTGCCGCCATGTCCGCAAGCGACATCCAGCGCCCGACCTGTGGGCGGTAACAGACCGGCATACTCTCGCAATGCCAGACAGGCCTGCGGCGCCTCGGAACTTGCGCTGGCGTAAATGCGATTCCACTTTTGACGCGCGCCGTCGGTGTCGTCTGCCACGATCAATTGCGCCAGAAGTGCGGCGTTAGAATTACCAGTAGAGTCAGTATCTCCAACCGACCCAACAACATGGCGACACACAAGATGCCCAACTGCATAGAATCCAGCGAACTATAGTTCGCACCGACCTGACCGAGCCCGGGCCCGAGATTGTTCATACAGGCGACGACCGCAGAAAACGCCGTCTCCTGATCCAGCCCGGTTGCCATCAACATCAACAGCATGACCGCGAGGATGACAACATAGGTTGCAAAAAACCCCCACACGCCATCAATCACCCTGTCGGGAATGGTTTTACGCCCTACCTTCACCGGCAGGGTGGCGTGAGGATGAACCATCCGTACCAATTCGCGAATCCCCTGCTTGAAAAGCAGTAGAACGCGAATCACTTTCATACCACCACCGGTAGATCCAGAACAGCCGCCAACAAAGCTGGCAAACAGCAACAACACCGGTAGAAAGCCCGGCCAGTTGAAATACTCTGCCGTGGTAAATCCGGTTGTAGTAGCGATGGACACCACCTGAAATACACCGTTGAGAAGCGCGGTTTGAAAGTTCGCTGTATCTGTCATGTAGAGATAGCCTACCGACACCAGACACAGTGAAAATATCATCAGCATAAACACCCGAAACTCGCTATCGGCGAGGTAGTGTTTCAACGAGCGATTGCGCCAGGCCATGTAGTGAAGCGCAAAATTGGCGGCCGAAATCAGCATAAAGACCACGGCAATCATTTCTATCGTACTGCTTTGAAAATAGCCGATACTCGCATCGTGGGTAGAGAAGCCGCCAATGGCGACAGTCGAGAAACTGTGTCCGATCGCATCGAACAGGGACATTCCCGCCAGCCAGTAGGCCAGACAACAGGCGAGTGTCAGACCGAAGTAGATGTACCACAGCATCTTTGCCGTATCGGCAATTCGCGGCGTCATCTTTTCCTTTTGTGGCCCAGGCGTTTCAGCGCGATATAACTGCATGCCACCCACAATACCCAGCAACGGCAGGATGGCTACCGCCAATACGATAATACCCATGCCACCCAGCCACTGAACCAACTGACGGTAAAACAAAATACCTTCCGGAAGTTTATCCAGGCCCACGATCACGGTGGCCCCGGTGGTGGTAAACCCGGACATGGATTCGAAGATACTTTGGGCTGCGCTGAGCTCAAGCGGCTCATAGAGAAAAAGTGGCAGTGCGCCGAACACACCCAGTACGGTCCAGAACATCACAACGATGACAAAGCCGTCTCGGGAATTGAGTGGCACATTGTGGTCACGCAATGGCAGATAGGCGCATAGCCCCGTGCCTAGCGTCAACACAAAGGCATAAAAAAACGGCGATGCGGCGCCATCATCGTAGTACAGGGAAACAAAAGCCGGCAGTAGCATGGTTGCGCTGAACAGGCACAGTAGTATGCCGACAACCCTGACACCGACGAGCAGTTGCATCAGTAGGTCACGCCAACCTGGAACAGATTTTCTACATCGGCAATATCGCGTTTGTCTACGACCAGCACGATCAAATGATCTCCAGCCTCGATGACAAAATCAGAATCGGCAATCGTCACTGTCTCACCACGCACAATGGCACCTATTATTGCGCCATCGGGAAGTGGCAGTTCGGAGATTTTCTGTCCAACCACACGCGAGGTCTTTTCATCTCCGTGGGCCACCGCCTCCAGCGCTTCGGCGGACCCTCGGCGCAATGAGTGCACAGCCACGACATCGCCGCGCCTGATATGGGTCAACAGCGCGCCGATGGTGATGGAATGTGGAGAGATCGCCAGATCGATGAAGCCCTTTTCGACGAGCTCGACGTAAGCCGGCCGATTGATCAGAGACAATACTTTTTTCGATCCCATCTTGCGCGCTACCATCGCCGACAGGATGTTCGCTTCATCGTCGTTAGTCAGCGCGCAGAACAAATCCATTTTACCGATGTTCTCTTCCGCCAGCAGATGCTGATCGGCAACGTCGCCATTCAACACC
>CAZYDV010000015.1:0-5122 GCA_964646405.1 uncultured Granulosicoccaceae bacterium
CCATGGCGAGTCCTGCACCACGCATCGCCTCGAACAGTGTCGCGCCATCGGTGGGGATCAGCCAGGCGGCATAGCAGGCGTAGGACACGACCATCACCCCCATGACCATCGCCGAGGCCACCATATTTCCACAGCCACGCAACACTGCACTGAGCATGTTTGTCAGCCACAACAGCGGAATGCTGCTGAATACAATCGCCGCATAGGTACTGGCCGCGGCGGCGACTTCTGCACTCTCCGCCGTGCCCATGTACAACAAAGGCCCGAACACGATGACCAGAATACCCATCGCCGCACCAGCAAAGATCGCGATGACAATGGCGGCCCACAGAACGGCACTGGCCTGCTGGTGATCGCCGGCACCCATCGCTCGCGCCGTGGCACCGCTTACCGCCCCGCCGACTGCACCGGCGGAAAACATTGCAGCCAGCATCACCAGCGGAAACACCACCGCGACAGAGGCCAGCGCGTCGGTACCGACATGGCGCAGGTAACCCGCTTCGACCATCATCATCGCCGATTGCAACAGCGCGCCAAGGATGCCCGGAATGGCAAGTTTGATCATCGTCGGAACCAGCGGGGCACCGATGAAGGGCGATGGCGTGGCGGCTGTCAAAGGCTACTCCGGCAAGTGGGGCGATGGTAGTTCGACTACCGGACGAAACGTAAACAAAATCGGGATGACACGGTGAATTAGGACGATCGGTAAGCCTGACCACAGGCAATGTACTGAACACTCACTATACCGCCAACACCACAAATTGGAAGAACGCCATGACCGTCCCGGCATCGGTACAAACTGTTAACATGCACCGACAACCGCGCAACCAGACAACCCAATCTACGAGGAAAATCTCATGCTCGATCTCGCATTGACTGGCAAGGTGGCCATTGTAACCGGCGGCAGTGACGGACTCGGCCGCGCCACGGTCGATCGGCTGGCACGCGAGGGCGCCCGAGTCATCGCGTGTGCGCGGCGTGCTGATCATTTGAACGATGTGGTCGCCCAACTCGTCGATGACACCGGCGGCGATATCACCGCAATGGCGATGGATGTCTGCGACGCGTCGGCCTGTGAATCTGTCGTACAACAAGTAGCGGACACATTCGGCCGTATCGATATTCTCGTCAACAATGCTGGTGCATCAGCGGCCGCCGGTTTCGAGGCGGTCAGCGATGAAGAATGGCAGGCTGACATTGAATTGAAGCTCATGGGTGCTGTGCGCATGTGTCGCCACACCATTCCGCACATGCGTACCGGCGGTGGCGGCAGCATCATCAACGCGACCATCGGTGGCGCCAAGGCGCCGCTGGCAAAGTCACTGCCAACCACTGTCACCCGCGCCGCCGGCATCAACCTGACCAAGTCACTGGCCAACGAATACGCCGCGGATAACATTCGCGTCAACACCATTTGTATTGGCCTGATCAAGAGTGCGCAATGGGAGCGACGCGCAGGCGATGGCAGTGTTGAAGATTTCTATGACAATCTGGCCGAGCGAATTCCGTTGGGGCGCGTAGGCGAGGCCAGCGAGTATGCCGACCTGGTAGCGTTTCTTTGCTCGGGATCTGGCAGCTATATCACCGGTACATCGATCAATCTGGATGGCGGATTGTGCGCGGTTGATTGACACACCGCCATGATGCAACCGTAGGGGCCGTAAGTGCCAGACTCACGTACCATTTCAGACGCAAGTACCATAACGAGCCCGAGCCGATGTGATGGCTACGGAATACGTTGATCTCTTACAGACCACTCTCTTCTAACATCTGCGTGGATGCGCCCTGCGGCTTATCCACCCTGCTCACATCGTTTTTCGTCGGGTGGTATAAGCCTCAGGGCGCATCCACCATTTTTACAACGCGCGTGCTATGGCTTTTACTACAGTAGATTTCGGATGCCTGTGATAGATCAAAGGCCCTCAATCCTCAGAGGTAACAATTTCCTTTAAAGCGGCCTTGCCGCTACTGTCGATCATCAGCACCGCCACGGCGCCCTCTCGCAGTTCACGCTCGAGCCGCAGTGCCTCCTTTTTCGGTGCGAACCAGGCCTCGATGCCATATTTCACGCGCTTGCGGTTGTAGCGATTTTGCAAACGGCCGCGAATGAAAACGCCGCTTGATGGTTTTTCCAGCGACACGTCGGCATACTCGTACAGGCCGTCGTTGCCAGGCTCCAGCGTTACATACAAAGGCTCACCATTGCGCAAGCGTTTGTGTTCACTCAACGCATCGTCTGGCAGCGATGAGAAATCATAGTTCAGGCGCGCATAGTTGCCCCGAAACAGTGATCGCGGATCGATCGGCAGTGTCGCCACTCGCACCTCCTGACCGGTGTACAGCGGCTTGGCCGCGAGTGCCACCATACCGCCGAGGATGCAAACCTGCGCGACGATGACGACTGCCAGTGCGACGAGAATATTCTGTTTTTTCACGATGCTGCCTCCTTATCGTTTCTAGCACGCCAGAATCTGGCCGCGGCCAGCATGATCGCCGCCATGACAGCAAACAGAATAGCGCCACCGATAAAATCACCAATCAGATCGAAGTAGCGCAACAGCGCCGTGATCACGATGGTGCCAACACCCATGAAGTAGTAGTGCGATGTATCGGAGCGGGTACCACGCACAATCAGTAGAATACCGGCAACGATCAGACAAAGATTGACGATGATTTGGTACACCACCGCCTGGTCACGCTCACCCGTAAGCAATACAGCTGAAAACACGCCACTGCTGAGCAGCACAGCCGGTAAAACGATTCGCAAACGGCCCGCGTAGTAGCCAAATCCAACCGCCGCGATCAACAACGGCACAACGATCATCAGCATCGAATCCCAGTACCGCCAGTTGTCGCGCATGATCTCGCGCCAGGGGTCAGCAAAGCTCAGGATGAACATCAGCAACAGCCCAAGTCGCAGCGACCACAGTGACAATATGGTGGCATAGTCGCGACTGCGGGCGCTGTTACGGCTGTACATCCACTCGGCGACCGCATAGCCAAGTATTGTCATTGCAACAGCCACAACAAAATGTTCCAGGCTTAAATCAAAGCCGTAGCGATTCACGCCATGGCCCTGCGTTACCAGTGACTCCAGCCACAACGCAATACTAACTACCACGGCAAGAAACAGCAGATAGCTAGTCTTGGCGTAGTACAGAACATAAATGCCGGCGATGATAAAAATCGGCATCAATGCTGGAAAGTAGCCCATGCCAAACTCAATCCAGAACCAGATCAGCGCCAGTACACAACTAAACAGTGTCAGCATCGGGCTGCGAGTAATGATACCGAATGGCAAACTGCCGAGTGCCCACCAGAACACGCCATCCGGCATATGCTCACCGAGGTGATATATCTGCGCGATCAATATGATCGAGGCACCGAATACCAGGTTGCCTAAAAGGAAAAATCCAACCGCTGAGTTGTACTGATCGGCCTTGTAGCGCACCCAGCCTATCATGTGAAACAACGCTGTGAGCGCAATCAGCCCGCCCATGCGCAGGCCCCGTGGAATCTGTTCCCAGTTGGCCCCCAGTATCGTGATCAGCGCCAGCCCACCAAATAGATAGGCCAGCATCACAAGCAGCCGGTAGCCGCCCGAGTCATCACGCACCGCATCGAAATCAATATCGTATTCGCGGCAGATTGACCTTGCCTGATCCGCACTGACAAGATCTTTTTCGACCCAGCCGCCAATCTCGCGCGCCAGATCCTTTTTCAACAGCCGTATCAGTCGCACAACTGTCTCCCGTTGCTAAAAACCGCATCAATCATGCAACTCTATCGGCAAACCCGTGTTCTGCAATAGTGCCCTGCGGGTACAACATGGCAATACCAGCCACAAAGGGTGTGCGCGCCAGCGCACATTATGACTACCGCCCGGCACTACAAATCAGGGCAGCAATTGCATTTTGCTTTTGGCGTTTTTGGCAATTTGTGCATCGCTGAACCACCAGTAGCGCGGCTCACCGTTGAGGTAGGCGTCGACCTGATCACGATAGTGGCGTTGGAACAGCCGACCACTCACCCCACCCGGAATTACAGCCATGACTTTGTCGTTGTCTGCCAGGTCTACCGCCATTCGCAAAGCGGCCGAGGAGACCACGCGACTGTGTGTATCCTCGAGTGGGTAGTAGCCGCGATAGAGCGTCTCTCCGGAGCCACCCATCGCGTGATCGCCGCCACCGAGCAACCGTGACCCAGGTCCCGATCGACGCAGCGGATTGACAATCACCATGCGATGCTGTCGACCCCAACGCCAGGCCGTCGGATCGTCACCAAAGTGCTCCACCAGATAGTCGCGAGCGGCCATTCCTGCAGCGCGCACGACATCATCCATCGACTCCACCACATCCGTTTGCGTATTGTCGAACCAGATCGATTGCCCATCGATCATCATGCTCAACAGTCGCTCCTGCCAGAAGTAAGGCTTAGCGGTCAGTTTGCCCGCCAGATCGCTGCCAAGCTCATCGGCAAAGACGTGCTCGACCAACCGCCGCATCGTCTCCTGAAATATCAACGCACCGGCACTATCAACCTGATCGCGAAAGTCCCAGTGGTTCAACTGAGCAGCCATTTCAGACAATGGTGCATGATTGGCAAATACTTTTGCCAGTATGGGTGCCAGTTCCACCGCCAGACCATTTTTGTCATCACGCATCCACCGCCAACTGTCCAGCGGACCAGAAAGCACAGCACTGTCGAGCAACGCTGACAATCGCTCATAGCGAAATCGCGGTGAAAACCAGTTTGAGTAATAGTGCGGAAACGAGGCATCGATAGTCGTGTGGTTGGCGGTCCCGACCCAGCCACGCGGATGTTCGTAGCGCGAGGGCATCTGCTGGTAATCAACCCAGCCCGCCCAGTCATCAGCGGTCAAAGGCGTAAGAGCAGGCGCACCGCCACCACGCCCTGCCCTGATCGGTGCCCGACCGGTCGTCTGCCAGCCCAGTTGCCCGTCAACATCAGCAAACACCATATTCAGCGATACCGCGGTGGCATCCTGCAGAATGTCACGTACCTCGGCGACCGATCGCGCGCGAAGCAGATAGTCAAGACCCAGTTTCACGCGCATGGATTCAACCGCCGACCAGCGAACCGTCAGTACACTTTGCGCTTC
>CAZYDV010000015.1:5222-39400 GCA_964646405.1 uncultured Granulosicoccaceae bacterium
GGTTTCGGTTTCGGTTTCGGTTTCGGTTTCGGTTTCGGTTTCGGTTTCGGTTTCGGTTTCGATCAGATCGGACACCACCGGTCCGCGAACCGTGGATCGAATCGTGAAAGGCTCGTCGCGATAGCCACCATCAACCGATTTATCGCGCACCCGAATGGGACTATCGATCACAGAGAACGCCTCGAACTGATCGCCATCACGATAGCGATTGCTGTCGTTGGGATCGAGTTGTTCAACATAGAGATCCTGCACATCCGCATAAGCATTAGTGGCACCAATGGCGATGTGCTCATTGCGGCCGATGATCACACCGGGCAGACCCGCCACATTAACGCCAACCGTGCGTAACTGCTGCGTGATGATCCCCAGCGGATAAAATGTCGTGGGCAACAGATCAGTTTGCAGATGCGGATCATTGGCGACCACCGGTTTGCCACTGGCACTTCGCGCGCTACTGATGGCCCAGTTGTTACTGCCCAGCCGCATACCGTGCATGGGCTGCGCGTTTAACAGGGCGCGCAGTTGCGGGCTGGCGTTGGCAAGCGACTGATTCCACGGAATGTCAAACGCATTGTGCCCCACAGTTTGATCATCGGGATTGATCGTCAGTGGCGTAATCGACTCGAAGCGTTCGCGCCCCACCGTATCCAGTAAGGCATGTGCCAGCAACTCACCGTCGATATTGGCCGCCGAATTCCAGCCCATGTAGTACATGATTGCCAGCGAATCGATCGATGTCCATGGCTCCGGCGTCGCACCCAGGAGTTTCAACTCCAGCGGCCATTCATCGGCAAGCTCAATGTAGCGATTAACCCCCTGAGCATATTGATCAAAGAGTTTCAGAGTGGGGTCGTCGAGCAATTCGGCATGCTGTTTGGCAATCCGGTAGAATCCGTAGGTACGCATTTTTCGATCGGTATCGAGCAATGATTCGCCCAGATACTCCGCCAATCGGCCCGACACCAGCAGCCGCGTCATATGCATCTGGAACAACCGGTCCTGTGCTACCACATAACCTTGCGCCAGCAACGCGTCATCCAGATGCTGCGCGTAGATATACGCCATGCCCTTCTCGTCGCGGATCACATCCACTGGATTTGTCAGCCCCGGTACAGATGCAGTTCCACGAACCTTCACCTGATTCATCGCTGGCAATATCAAAAGCCCAGCCAGCATAGCGATTGAAAAAAAGGCGAATAGCAGGCGCAGTAGTCTCATTGAACAATTGTCGTTTGGTATTGGCGAATCATAACTCACGGGGCGGTTTTTTCGCCAACAGACACCTGTCGACAGAACTAAGCCGGATCAGTCTTTGAAAACCGTATTCATATTGTTCGATTCACTCAACCGGCAGGCGCTGTCGTGTTTTAACGATCGGGCACACCCCACGCCGTCGTTCGACAGTCTCGCTGCGTGCGGCACGTCTTATCACAATCACTACGTCGGCAGCCTGCCGTGCATGCCGGCACGCCGTGATCTGCTAACCGGGCGACTGAATTTTTTGCATCGAAGCTGGGGGCCAATCGAGCCCTATGACCAGTGTTTCCCAGACACCCTGCGACAGGCAGGCATCTATACCCATCTGATTTCTGATCACTACCACTACTGGGAAGAGGGAGGCTGTGGATATCACAATCGCTATTCATCGGCTGAATTTGTACGCGGACAGGAGCGCGATTTGTGGAAGGCCATGGTATGCAGCCCGGAACAAAAATTTCGAGAAAAGTATCACCCAATGCTGGCCGATGTGGCAAGACGCCACCCGAACATGGTCAATCGTGAGTACATCAAAGACGAGGCAGACTACCCGATCTCGCGCTGCGTCGATCTGGGCCTTGAATTTCTACGCCACAACCATGCGGCCGACAACTGGTTGCTGCAGCTTGAGCTATTCGATCCACACGAGCCCTTCACCGCACCGGCGCGATTCCGGCAATCATTGCCAACCGACTATCAGGGGCCGGTGCTGGACTGGCCGATTTATGACCGACTCGATCTTACTCAGCCAGAGGCGGATGAGCTGCGCGCCAACTATCAGGCGATAGTAGCCATGTGCGATGAGCAATTGGGCAAAATACTGAATTGCTTCGACGAGCTCGATCTGTGGCAGGACACTGCCATCATACTGACTACCGATCACGGCTTTCTGCTGGGTGAACACGAATGGTGGGGCAAGAATCGAATGCCGGTACTGGACCCGATTGCCAGAGTGCCATTGACTATCTACCACCCGCAGGCGAGGGCAAACGCCGGCGCACAGGAAAGTCAGCTCACGCAATGTCTCGATGTCACGGCCACCCTGCTGGACATTCACGGGTGCGCCGACCTGCAACAGACCGAAGGCAGATCACTACTGCCAGACACGGTATCTGGTACTCGCGACTACGCCCTCTACGGTATCTTTGGTGGTGCACTCAACATTACTGACGGGCGCTATAGTTATTTTCGCTACCCGGTAGATACCAGCCATAGTACTTTGTTTGAATACACACTGATGCCAGTGCACCCGGCCAGCTACTTCACGGTCGATGAATTTGAACAGGCCACGCTGACGAGGGCGTTCGACTTTACCCGCGGGTACCCGCTATTAAAGATACCGGCCACGCAAAATGCAAAGCGCCCACCCATGCAGGGTGGCGCGCTCGATGACGCACAGACAGTGCTCTACGATCTGAAAAACGACCCACAGCAACTTACGCCACTACACGATACGGTGATAGAACAGCGCATGATTGGCGCGCTACGGGAATTGATGCATAAAAATCAGGCGCCTGCGGAACTCTATCAACGATTTGGTCTGGAAGCTGATGGCTGAGCATCGAATTCTGTGTCGGCGTTAGATCGCGTGCCCGTCATACCGTGCTTGCCACGGTATCTACAAACGTCATGCAGTGCTTGCCACGGCATCCATTGTGTCTACTCAGACACCACCGTGACCAAAAACACATGGCGCAAACTACTGGATACCGGATAAAGTCCGGTATGAAGGTTTTCGCAGTATGACGTTTTTGCGGCAGCACATTTGTTCAGTATGACACTGTGCCCAAATAACCTTGCTCCGGCGAATCAGATCAACGCCGCCCCGCCGCCACCGTGAATACCTCAAGATTCTGCCGATCGCCGCGCAGCTCGTGACAACCCATGGAGATAAACTCCTCGCGATCAATCTTACCGGCCGTGGATTCGGCTACCAGCAACCGGGTACCCGTTTCCTTATTCAGTGACTCGATTCGCGATGCCTTGTTAACCGCGTCGCCGTGCACGGTGTAGCTCAGTCGCCCCTGTGCACCGACCGCACCGGCAATCACGGCACCGGTATTGATACCAATTCGTACCGACAGTTTCTCTCCGGCAAACAACTCACCGTCCACGCTGTTCAACATTTCAGTGGCCGCCCTCAGTGCCGACTCGGCGTGTTTGTCGTTCGGGACCGGCACGTTAAAAACCGCGAGAATGCCGTCGCCCTGAAACTGCGTTACCACGCCGTGGTTGCGCTCGATGATTTCAACCGCACGGGAAAAATAGGCATTCAGTATTTCGACGATACGCCTCGGGCCGATATTCAGGCTTAGCGTGGTGAAGCCTTCGATATCGCAAAACAGCACACTGGCCTCGCGGGACTCCGCCTGCAAATCTCCGCCTGAACTCAACACCGCGCGGGCGACCGGTTCGGGCAGATAACGACCCAGCGTGTCTCGAATCAATTCGCGCTCACGCAGGCCAGACACCATGTTGTTGATTGACCGGTTGGCCGCATCGATCTCGCGCACCCGGCTACCCGGCAAGGTCTTCACCGCGGTGAGTTCTTCCTCGGCGATAGTCTGTGCGACACCCGCAATCGACACAATCGGCTGGCTCAGTTTGCGCCCCAGCGCAATCGCCACCAGCACCGAGAGCAACAACAGTGCAAGACCGGCAAAACTCGATTTAATCAAGCGATCAATGACGGTGTTGTCTTCGGCGTCGAACGCGAAGTGAACACCGATAAACCAGGGCTTCTCGCCATAGCGATCTATCTGCCGGTACAGCAACCCGAATTCGCGCCGGCCGACTTCGATCTGCGTTGCAGTTGTGCGCTTGAGACGGGTCAGAAAGCGCATGGGGCGATTGTCGGGTGACCAGATTTTTTGCAACACCGGATCGTTCAATGAATCCAGCGTGGTCAGCGGCGTGCCTTCACTGGGCATGGATTCGTCATCCATCAGATGTCGATGCGCCAGCACCCCGACCCGCTCGTGCAGAATGAATGGTTCCAGCACTGTGCCTGCAGTCAACGCATCGAGCTCGGCAGACAAATCGTTGATCGGGATTACCTGACCGAACATACCGAGATACTCGCCATCGTGTTCCAGCCGCGCGTCGTGCAACAGCACGTATTCAGCGATGGTGTCCGTCCAGAACGGTTCGCGCCATTCGGGCGCAGCACCCTGCGCGCCCTGTTGCAGCCAGTCCAGAACCGGCGGCCGGTCAGACCAGTCTTCAACGATTGCCTCTGTGTTGCGGCGATCCCAACGGCGCACCGTGCCCCGCGGGCTGACGTAGGCGATACCCGCAAGCTGCGGCGTGGCGGCGACCACACCGCTCATGAAATCGTCGAGCTGATCCGTGTCGGTTACTGATATGCGACCACGCTCTATGCGATCGTAGACCCACTCGGCCTGCACCACCACCGGCTGCAGTCGGCTGTCGATACGCTCCTCGACCAGATCCATATAATTTTCTATCTGCTCGACCAGCAGTCGCTGAGTATTGCTGGCCGCGCTGGAAAGCCCGAGATAGAGCGAGACAGCCACCGCAAGCCCGACAAGCAAACCAATGCTCAGGCAGGTCACAGTGACAATGGATGGCTTTCGCAAGCGGATTTCCGTATCAGTGAGGAAGGACTGTATAGGTGCTCATGATAGAGCGCAAAACAACGAGCTAGCCCGTTTTTTTGTCAATATTCGGTAAGGCGGATGTTGCCAGATACTCATCTGGATCGCAGCCAGGCGATTACTCAGGCGGTCGATGACACCGCGTCGGCGATCAGCTCGCCATAACGATCCAGAAACGCCTCGAACGCATTGGCAAAGCGATCGTAGTCAGCGTCGTCCAGCGGCAACATCAGTGCCAGATAGCCGGCCTTGCCAATATAAAAGCCCGCCTCCAGCATTGACATCTGCAACAGTTGCCGCAGACGTGGCTCCACCAGACGCACGTCGTCCGGTGAATTGACTGGCTCTACCGAAAAGTGAATATTCATCAAACTGCCCACGCCACTTAAGCGCACCGGCAACGAGCGCTGATCGGCTAACCCTTGCAGCCTGCGTCGGAATGCGTCACCACGTTCGGTAAACTGGTCGGCGGTATCAGGGGTGTATAAAGTCTCCAGCGCGACACATCCGGCCATCATGGTCAGCACATTGTTGTTGAAGGTGCCCGCGTGCGGCAGACAGTCCGGTCGGCGTGGATCGTATTGATCCATGATCGGCGCTCGCCCACCAAAAGCACCGAAGGTCATGCCGCCGCCAATATACTTGCCAAGTGTCGTCATATCGGGGATCACATTGTGGTGTTGCTGCAAACCACCGCGCGACAAACGCGACGTCATTACCTCATCAAAGATCAGCATCACGCCGTTGGCACTGCAAACCTCACGCAGCCCCTGCAGAAATTCGCGCTGCGCCGGAATCGCACCAGCCGTCCCCATCATTGGCTCGATCAGCACACAGGCAAGCTCATCTGCGTGCTGACGAATAAGGTCGCTTGTCTGCTGTAGATCGTTGTAGCGCGCGAGTATGGTCGGATAAGGCGCGTTGTGCGGGCTGATGCCATGCGCGAACAAAAAAACACTGCCGTGATAGGCGCCATCAAAAGCAAGCAGATGGGTTTTGCCGGTGTACGCACGCGCCGCTGTCACTGCCATCAGATTCGCCTCCGTGCCGGTATTGACAAATCGAACGCGATCGATAGATGGAAATCGCTCGCACAGCAGCGCCGACAATCGCTGCTCGTGACGATTGGGGCCACAGAGCAAGATGCCGTCGGCCAATGCACTGTGCACCGCCTCGACAATTTTCGGATTTGAGTGACCAAAAAGTCCGGCCGTATACTCACCGATAAAATCGGTATAGCCATGGCCGTCCAGATCCGTGAGTATCGCACCGCTGCCACCGGCGATCGTCAGCGGAAACGGATCAAAATGCAGCACGGTACGGGTATTGCCGCCCGGCAGAGATTCGCAGGCCAGACGATGCTGTGCCGCACTGCGCGGATTCGCATTGGCGTAGGACTCCTTCAGCTCATCCAGTACCGTATCGAGAGAAAAATTCGCTTGCGTTGCAACCATGTTCTGGTATCGCCTGCAGGTTGATTATTGTGCACGACATAAAGTACCAATCAGCCGGGCATTGCCGGGCAGCTCTGGCATGGTGGCCCTGCGTTCAGTTTGTCAACAGATCGCGCGCAGCGCAAGCGTGTCGATCGATACCAGATCCGATGGGCGATGGCGAGCACAGGCTGCGAGCGCTGTTGCACTTTGACCCTGTCGCTGGGGATTCAATTTCCGACTCTTTGCGATTTCTTCTGTCCGACGCAAAACGCTACAGTGCAGAATGATCACAACCACCCACCAAACGCAGAAGGACAATACCGGCAAGGCAGTCGTCCTGATGCTGACAGGGTGCGGCCTGTTGACAGCCAACGATGCACTGATGAAGTCTTTGGTCAGTACGCTGCCGGTCACACAGATTTTGGGGTTGCGCGGTTTTTTTGCGTTGTTTGTCGTGTTGCTACTGGCTCCTGCGGTCGGCGGATTCGGCCGCTTACGCGCCAGGCGAACGCGCGATGTCATGCTGTGCAGCGGGCTGCTGGTGCTGAACATCTTCATCTTTCCGTTCAGCTTGCCCTATCTGCCACTGGCAGACGCCATCATACTCGCCTACACCAGCCCGATATGGGTCGCAGCACTGGCGCCACTGCTGATTCACGAAACCACCAACTGGCAACAATGGATGGCCGTACTGATTGGTTTCTGTGGTGCCTGTCTGGTGATAAAACCAGGCAGCGATATTCACTGGGCTGTCCTACTGCCACTGGTTGTGGCGCTGATGGTCGGCTTGCGCGACATCGTTACACGAAAAATTGCCCACCGTGAGAGCGCACTGGCCATCGTTACCTATACAAATGTCATGGCCATTGCAGTTGGACTGGCTTTCGCACCCTGGGCATGGGCACCGGTCAGCCACGCTGAATGGTTCAAAATCGCAGTGGCAGGTGTTCTTTTTTCAACCTCGCAGATCCTCATGGTCGAGGCCTTTCGCCACGCCGCCGCAACAGTGCTGTCGACCTTCAAATATTCATCGATACTGTTTGCCGCTGTGTTCGGTTACCTGTTCTGGGGCGAAGTGCTCGACTTCTACGTCCTGACTGGCGCCATACTGATTACCTTCAGCGGTGTGATTATCGTGCGCTATCGACATCGCAGCGCGCAGACTAACAATACCCGGTTGCCGACAACGACCGGTGGCGAAAAATAGCAGGCTATTGCCCACAGCAGCCTATTTGATCGCCAACGGATTGATCGGTGAGCCGGCGCCGCCAGGCAGATGCAGCGGAGGTGCGGTGAAGAAAAATTCATAGACTCCGTCTTGCTCGCAGTCTTCGGCCAATTCGCGAACATAGAATATTTCACCCATCGAAATGCCAATAGCCGGTATCACCACCCAGTGCCACGGCTGATTGGCTTCATCGGTTTCGTTGGGCCGGACCTCGCAACCCCAGGTGTCGGCACAAATGGCGGCGATGTCGTGTTCCTTTATCCAGTGTGCCGTTTCAAATGCGAGCCCGGGCGCGTCGCCTCCAGCGTAACCACTCCAGTCGCCGGCATCCAGACAACGCTCCTGATGCCCGGTGCGCACGATGACAAAATCCCCTTTGCGGATTTCAACACCCTGCGCGCTGGCGCAATCGTTGAGATGCTGGTTGTTGATGGCAAAGCCGTCATCAAGCGATGTTTGACCAAGATGACGGGCGACATCCAGCAACACTCCACGCCCGACCATCTTATCCCGTACATTTTCGATCCCCAGTTTTGCCGCCCCTTGGACGGTAACTTCGGTGGCATCAAAACCGTTGTACATTTTATCGTCGAGAAAAATATGCGCCAGTGCATCCCACTGCGTAGAGGCCTGGCAGGGCATGTTGATGCCATCGTCGGCGTAGCGCAAATAGGCCTTGCCATCGCCATCCTGTTTGCCAATGGCGGCATCGGTACCGGTCGCCAGCATTTGATGCACCGGATTCCAGCGCCCGCCAAACAGGCCCGACTGAATCGGCTCTTTCAGTGACAGGCCCATCGAAAACACCTTGCCTTTTCTGATTAGCGTGGCGGCGCGTACGATATCGTCGGGCTCGATATTGTTCAGTGTGCCAATCTGGTCATCCTTGCCCCATCTGCCCCAGTTCGACAACTGTTTCGCCGTCTCGTAGATTTTTGCACGCGTCAGTTTCATCCAGATTCCCCCGGTTGATGTCCGGCTTTTGCCTGACAAACAATTGGCCGCGCAATCGGCGGAAGTATCAACGGCAACGGCTGCGCACGACGCACCGCACCCGATTTCCTCCAACAACGCGAATAAGTGACGTTAAAAAACAGTGTGTCAACAGACGATGGTGGTTGCAAGCGGAAAAACACCGGCCTCTCGCGTGCATCGCGCCTGCCCGCGCCGGGCTATTTAGCCTGCGGCGAGATATACTGCCAAGCCTCTGCCGAGAAAACAAACCCTGGACACGGCGATGAAGGCACCTGATTTCATCTACCAGCGACCTGCGTCACTCGCTGGCGCATTGCAACTGCTGAACGACAGCAAACAAGACGTACAACTGCTGGCGGGCGGTCAAAGCCTGATGCCAATGCTGCACTTGCGTATCGCTCAGCCAGACACCCTGATCGACCTGAACCGCATCGCGGAACTGGCGATGATCGACGCCGGTGATTCCCACATCGAAATTGGCAGCATGGTTCGCTATGCACAGCTTCAGGCAAATGAAGAGGTTAGCCGCTGCCTGCCACTGATCACCGCCGCGCTGCCGCACATCGCACACAGTGCAGTACGTAACCGTGGCACCATTGGCGGCAGCGCGGCACTGGCAGACCCGGCAGCCGAAATGCCCGCTCTGCTGATCGCGAGCAATGCATCGATCAATTTGATCAGTACACAGTCTTCGCGCACCGTACAGGCCGAGGATTTTTTTACCGGACTATTTGAGACGGCACTGCTGCCAGGCGAGATCATTCAATCATTCACCATACCCAAACCCAGCGACGGCAGCGCTTTCGGGTTTTATGAAATCACCCGTCGCCACGGTGACTACGCGATGGCAGGCGTCGCCGTAACCGTGCAAAACAAAAACCCGTTGAGGGAACTTAAAATCGTATTCTTCGGCGTCTCCGATAAACCGCTGCGCGCACACGAATGTGAACAGGCACTGGAGAATCATCGTCCCGACGATCAGGACGCAATCGATCGCGCAATCCTTGCCCTGCAGGACTTACCATTCACAGGCGATCCGCAAACCAGTGAGCACAGCAAGCGACATCTGGCCGGTGTCGCACTTGGGCGAGCCCTGCAGGAGATACACGCATGAGTCCTGGCCAGCAAATCGATATCGAACTGACCGTCAACAACGAGACGGTTCAGCGGCGCGTACCGGTGCGCGTTAATCTGGTCGATTTTCTACGCAACGATCTGGGCCTGACCGGTTCGCACGTGGGTTGTGAGCAAGGTGTGTGTGGTGCCTGTACGGTTGAAGTGGACGGTGTCATGGTGCGCGGTTGTCTGATGCTCGCGGCACAGGCAGATGGATCGACGATCAACACCATCGAGGGATTTGCCAGCAGTCATCGAACAGCGCATCTGCACGACGCGTTCATTAAACACAATGCCCTGCAGTGCGGCTTTTGCACACCCGGCATGATGGCCAGTGCACTGGAATATCTTGAACGCGGTGGCACAGCCGATCGAAGCGCTATCCGCCAGCACATCTCCGGTAACTATTGCCGCTGCACCGGTTATCAGGCCATCGTCGATGCCATTGAAGAAGTGGCCCACCAGCGCGACGCAGACACGGAGACCGTCGATGCCTGAAAACAACGCCCCGCTGCATCTTTTTGATCGCCCCAACTCCTACATCGGCCAATCGGTACCGCGCCCGGAGGCGCAAAAACTACTGATCGGACGCGGGCAATACGTCGACGATCTGCAACTGCCACGCATGCTGCACGCCGCCTTTCTGCGCTCCCCCTACGCGCACGCCGACATTATCTCGATCGATACCACTGATGCAGCAAACTCGGCAGGTGTAGTGGCAGTCTATACGGGTGCCGATTTTTCCGATCAGATCACCCCGTGGGTGGGCGAGTTGACACACCTGATCGGCCTGCGATCACCACCCCAGTTACCGCTGGCGATCGATACCGCCACCTGGCAGGGCGAGCCGGTGGCCATGGTGGTGGCCAGCAGCCGCGCACTGGCAGAAGACGCTTGCGCACTGATCGATGTGCAATACCAGCCTCGCGAGGCAGTCTGCGATCCGGTCGCCGCATTGCAACCGGAATCCACAGTGATTCACAAGCAATACGAAAACAATCTTGCCTGGGAACGCGAGGTGACGGCAGGCGATGTTGAACCGGCATTCGCCGACCCGGCAAACACAGTTGTCCAACAGGTTCTGCGCTTTGGCCGCCACACTGGTGTCACGCTGGAGCCTCGATCCTCGGTGGTGGAATTCAATCCGGCCGATCAAACGCTGACCTACCACTACTCCGGTCAGGCGCCGCACATGATGCAGGCAATACTGGCAAAACACATGCAGTTGCCAGAGGAAAATATTCGCATTATTGCGCGCGATGTCGGCGGCTCATTTGGCATCAAGATTCACACTTACGGTGACGACATCGCCACCGCCATCGCCGCTCGATTACTGGCCAGACCGGTCAAGTTCATCGCCGATCGGCTGGAGAGTTTCGCAAGCGACATTCACGCCCGAGATCACCACATCAAAGCCCGCATGGCCGTTACCGCCGATGGCATGATCGCGGCCCTGCAAATGTTCGACTACACCGGCATCGGCCCGTACAGCATGTATCCCAGAACATCTGCAATAGAGTGCAACCAGATTCTCAACCTTACAGGGGCACCCTATAAAATCGACAACTACCACGCCAATGGCAAAGTGGTTTTCCAGAACAAGAACCTGATGTGCCAGTACCGTGCAGTCGGTCACCCGGTTGCCATGGCCGTAGCCGACAGCCTACTGGAGCAGGCGGCACGCGAAATCAATGTGGACGTCGTCGACATCCGTCGACGGAATCTGATACCGGACGATGCCTATCCGATGGTTTCTGCCGCCGGTATGAAGTTCGCCGATTTGTCGCATCAGCAGTCACTCGAGCGTCTGGTTGAATTGATGCGCTACGATCATCTGCGCGAAGAACAACACCGCGAACGCGAGCAGGGCAACCACACGGGCATTGGCCTGGTGTCGATGGTAGAGGTGACCAATCCCAGCCCTATGTTTTACGGCATCGGTGGTGCACCGATCTCGGCTCAGGATGGCGCCACCGTGCGCATGGATGCCGCCGGCGCACTGCATGTATCCTGCTCGATCACAGAACAGGGTCAGGGTACCAACACCATCATCGCGCAGGTCGCGGCGGGTGTTTTTGGCGTAGACATCAACCGTGTGAAAGTCACTACCGGTGACACCGCCAACACACCCTATGGCGGCGGCACCTGGGCATCGCGCGGCGCCGGCATCGGTGGCGAGGCCGTGCTGCTGGCGGCCAATGCACTAAAACAACAGGTATTGGAAGTCGCTGCGATCATCCTCCAGGGCGACGTCGACAAACTCGATATCAGTCGCGGCCATGTCGTCGATAAACTATCAGGCGCTGAACGTATGCCCCTGGATGAGCTGGGCAAACTCGTCTACTACCGCGGCAGTGAACTGCCAGCAGATGTGCAACCCGAATTCATCGCCACCCGTCACTTTCGCGTCAGCGATTTCCCATTCGTGTTCACCAATGGCGCTATGGCCGCAAAGGTCTCGGTCGACACCGACACCGGTCTGGTCAACGTCATCGATTTCTGGGTGGTTGAAGACTGCGGGCGCGTAATTAACCCGAAACTGGTAGACGAACAAATTCGCGGCGGTGTCGTTCAGGGCATTGGCGGCGCCCTGTTCGAAGAATGCCAGTACTCCGAAGACGGCCAGTTGCTCAACGCCACCATGGCCGACTACCTGGTGCCGATGGCCGGCGAAATGCCGGATATTCACATCGCCCACGTCGAAACACCGACAAGCACATCCACGCTGGGCGCAAAAGGTGCCGGAGAAGCGGGCACCGGCGGCGCACCAGCCGCCATACTCAATGCGATCAACGACGCGCTGGCACCGCTGGGTGCAAGCATTCACACCATGCCCGCCACCCCCGAGCGCATCCTGCAGGCGCTGGGGAAAGTACCCGCATAAAAACGGCAACAGCGATGGATATTTACTTCCTGGGCACGTCTTCAGGCGCGCCCAGCAAAGAGCGGAACGTCAGCGCTATTGCGCTCATTGAAAGCCAGGGCAAAGGCTGGTACCTGATTGACTGCGGTGAAGGCAGCCAACACCAGATACTTCATTCAAGTGTGTCACTCAGCTCACTCAGGGCGATATTCATTACCCATCTGCACGGTGACCATTGTTATGGTCTGCCGGGTTTGCTGGCAAGTGCAAGCCTGAACGGCCGGACGTCACCGCTGACTATTTTTGGCCCGGCAGGCCTTGAGCAATGGTTGCAACTGACTTTCGCCACAACCGACCTGCACCTTCAGTACGAGCTCGTCTTTATGCCGCTGAGCAGCCTGCACAACAGCGAAGTCGGGCCACTACGCGTGACTGCATTCGAACTCTCACACAGAATTGCCTGCTGTGGATTCGCCTTCTCTGAAAATTCTACACAGGTAACACTGAACACAGAAAAGCTGCGCCACTTTGAAATCCCACAGGGCCCGCTGTGGGGGAAACTCAGATCGGGAAGCGATGTCGAACTGGGCGGGAAAACGTACAACAGCGCAGATTTCGTAACAAAGGAGCAGATGCACAGAAAGATAATTATCTGTGGCGACAACGACAATCCGGAACTACTACATAAGGTAAGTGCCGGGTGTGATGTACTGGTCCACGAAGCAACCTACACCCGCGATATGGCCGATCAAGCCAAAGTGGTTCGCCACACCTGCGCGGGCGACATCGCAATGTTTGCGCAAGCCAGCAGCATCCCCAATCTGGTGCTCACCCACTTCAGTGCCCGATACCAAAAGACCGGCCACGAGTCGATTGAAACATTGCGCGATGAGGCGCAAAGCGTCTACTCTGGCAAGCTGTTCCTCGCCAATGACTTTGATCGACTACAACTGGATAAATCTGGGGGCCTGACGCTATTAAATCACTAAGCGTTGCAGCCTGAAACCTGTCCTCGATACCAGTCACCAATCTCGCTGGCGGTCATCCAGCAGACATCTTCATGTTCACCCACATAGTCGAGTAACTGCTCAAGGTATTTAATACGATGTGGCACACCGGTGATGTAGGGGTGTACGGAAATCGCCATCACGCGAGCATTGTCGTGACTTTCCTGATACAGCCTGTCGAATTGATCGATACCCCTGATCAGCATTTCATCCGAGCAGTGCTGCTGCAATGCATAGATGGCAATGTCGTTGACTTCGACGGTGTACGGAATAGTGGTGATTGTGCCGAACGGCGTATCGATATCCTGTGGTAAATCATCAATCACCCAATCGGCAATAAACTCAATGCCCTGTTCACGCAAAAGATCCAGTGACTCGGCTGTTTCTGTCAAACCTGGCCACTCCCACGAACGCGGTGGCGTGCCGGAAAACGCCTCAATCGCGGCTATGGTATCGGCGATGGTTTTGCGCTGATCATCCAGCTTGTGGGTGGGGCCCTGAAAATAACCATGGCCCATAAACTCCCAACCGGCATCCAGTGCCGCAGTCGCAATGCGTGGGTAGGATTGACAGACATGGCCGTTGATGGCCAGAGTTGCCGGTATGTTTCGATCAGTCAGCGCCTTGTGCTGACGCCAGAACCCGGATCGCATGCCGTACTCGTGCCAGGACCAGTTCGGCACATCTGGCAATAGTGGCTGCCCCATCGGCGGTGGCAACACAGTGCGCGGCATCGGGTTTTCTATTCGCCAGTGTTCCACGTTAACAATCACCCACACGGCCATTCGCTTGCCATCAGCGAATTTAAGCGCAGGCCGATCGACGATTGCCTGATACGGAATTTTGTCGCTTAAGTGTGTCATCGACTTATTTAAGAAAGTCGATAACGGCCGCGTTGAAATCGTCGGGATTGTCAACGTTGGCCAGGTGTGCGGCATCGGCAATTTCAACAAACGTCGAGCCCGGTGTGGCTTGGGCCATCTCACGCATCACATCCGGTGGTGCACCAAAATCCAGACTGCCGGCAACGTACAGGGTCGGGGTGCGAATGTCGCCAAGGTCTTTAAGATAATCGAGCGTTTTTAGCGCTTCGGCGCAACTGCGGTAACCGGTAATGCTGGTTGCCAAAAACATGGCATCCATTTGCGCCATAAACTGCGGTACTCGATCGCGAGTGGCATCGGTAAACCATCGCTCCATCGTGCCGGCCAGAATCCCCTGCATGCCATTGCTTTCAATCGCGGCGATTCGATCATCCCAACTTTGCACAAACGGTGGCGGCGCATCGGCTCTGCCGTCGCAGGCAATCAGTTTGCGCAGCCGATCGGGATGCGACAGCGCGACGCCCAGGCCCGTCATACAGCCCAGTGACAGGCCCATGAAATCCGCTTGTTTCACACTGAAGTGATCAAGCACGGCAATGACATCGGCGACCAGATCATCGAACGAATAGGGCCCTGGCGGCGCATCCGATTGGCCGTGACCTCGCGTGTCGTAGCGCAACACGCGATAGTGTTTGGTGAGAGCCGCGAGTTGAGGCTGCCACATTTCGTGACTGGCACCCAGCGAGTTCGACAACAAAATGACCGGTGCATCACCACCTGGCCCATCCTCACAGGCTGCGAGCTGAAAACCATTGCGTGGTACCGGAATAATCGATTCAGCCAACGTGTTGTCTGCCTTTCAAAAGACGCAATAAAATTGTTACAAAAGGCTGCTAGCTTGCCACTCGCCCGGGCGATTCCGCATTGATCGCGGCATTGACCATCGGCAGAGTTTTTTCCGCCAGTAGAATCATGGAGTTTCGGCCAAGCTCTACATCGAGCCAGTCTTTGCCGGCGTAGGTCAGTCTGCCAAAATCACCAATTTGCTCACGCAGTGCCAGAATGTCATCGGCGACTTTATCAGGAGTGCCCCACAATACGCAGCGTTCGAGTACATAATCCAGAGTGACTTCGTCATCGTGCATGTCCGGATCTTCTTTGAAAAGATTCGACCGACCATGCTTTTTCATTTTGGTCAGCAACTGGCTGAAGTAAAAACGGTAGGGACTATTGCCGCCCAGCGCATACTCTTTCGCCTTTTTCAGGTCGTCGGCAACAAAGATTGAGCGCGCCCCCCGCCAGTTGGCAGGATCGGCCGGGCGCCCCATACGCTCACAGCCTTCCACATATTTGGGCCAGTGAGTCGCGACCCATTGTGGCAACAGAAAGTTGGCCGACATCGGCTCCCAGCCCCGCGCTGCCGCCTCGGTAATGCCCTTTGAATAGGGTGCCACCACCATCACGATGATCGGCGGATGTGGCTGCTGCAACGGCTTGGGCATGATGCCCTGCCCTATCTCTACCAGTTCTGTGCGCTCGGTCGACACCGACCAGTAGTCGCCGTTGATGTTATAAGGCGGTTCGCTCTCCCAGATTTTCAGTACCGTGTTAATGCACTCCTGAAACATCAGGTTGCGGTCGTTGTCGAGATTGCCGAACGCTTCGGCGTCGGTGGCCAGGCCACCGGGCGAGATTCCGAAATTCAGCCGGCCATCAAGCATGTGATCAAGCATCGCGATCTGGCTTGCGACAGCCACAGGATGTGAGTTCGGCATATTGATCGTGCCAGTGCCGAGGCGGATATTCTTCGTTTCACTGGCGATCCAGGCCAGAAACGCCACACAGGAAGTAACGCGTTCCGCCTTGTCGGTGGCGTGCTCGCCGACGTAGGCTTCCTTGTAGCCCAGTTCGTCAGCCAGAACAAATGCCGCCTTGTCCTCAGACAGGCACTGCTGCCAGTCCTTGTCCAGCGGGTGGATTGGCATGGTAAAAAAACCGAGATCCATTCAATTTGCTCTGTGTGGCAGTGGTAGACCCGAGCCTAGCGCAAATCCTTGGACTCAAGGCAATAATGAATTCCGGGCAACCCTATCAGAAAAAATTATGACCCCGACGCTGTTACAGATGGGCCGAGGACCTGCCGCCCGCCAGAATGGCAGGTCAGGGCGGCAGGCCAGATCATCACTACTCGATCACGTAGGCGTGCGGCCATGTGTAACCGGTCTTGTCTACCGCGGCCAGATAGGCTTTCATCACCTCGGTGCCTGGCAGCCCGCGGCCATCAGCCTCTGCTGCCTGTCTGGCCGGAAACTCGGCGAGTGATTCGGCCCAGCCCGCACGCGCCTCTTCAGGTAGAACCTTGAGTTTCGCGCCAACCTTCTCCAGCCCTTCCAGACCAGCCTGCTGACGGGCATTGAGCGACTTACCCGCCTGAGTTTCGTAGCCCATGCCGACCTCGATCAGAATTTTCTGAACATCCTCCGGCAGCTTACCGAACTTGCGCATGTTCATGGTCAGCGCGTTGACACCCATCGCACCGAAGCCAATTTGCGTGTAATGCGGAGCGGGCTCGTAGAACTTGAATCCCAGATAGGCCGACGGGAACATCAACCAGCCGTTGTATACGCCGGTTTGCAGCGACAAGTAACCATCGGGCAGTGTGGACTGCACCGGAACCGCACCAGCGTACTCAAGCCACGGTAAATTCGGCCCCGCGCCCCCCACTTTCACGCCTTTGAGATCTTCTACCGTATCCCAGGGGTCAGTAGTGCCCAGGTGGTAGTTGTCCCAGCCATGCAGCCCCAGAAGCTTTTGCTTGTATTCCTTTTCGAACACTTCTGTCAGCCATGGCACCTCGTCGTAAACCGCCCTGGTGGCGGCCATCTGCTCGGCTGAATCCTGCGGTCCAAAGGGCGCATAGTACGGAAAATTGTGCAAAAATAGCTTCGCAGGCTCAAAGCACATGCAGTAGGCGCCAATATCGAGAATGCCGTTCTGCACCGCTTCCAGTGTCTCGGCTACACCGGCGATTGCCCCCCCATAACCTTCAACGAATTCAAGCTCGTGATCGGTTTCCGCCGCTACGCGCTTTTTCGCCTCAGGGACAAAATAGTTCGCAACATCTGCCACATAGACGGCCGGTCCGTTGGGGTGACCGGCACCGATGCGCAGGGTGAATTTCTCAGCGTTCGCAACACCGGAGAATCCCATCACCGCGGCAGAGGTTACCGCCGCCAGTGCCAGTCCGGTTTTTCGAAATAAATCTGTTCTCATAAGAATCCTCCAGGTTGACGCGCCAGGGCGCGGATGTTTTTGACGATGCATCATTAACCACGATTTGCGCAGCATGGTCAAGTCTGTGAAAAGGTGAAGCGTCGCCATCAGGTTTGTGCTGGCTTGTGAGCCCGCGTCGCTTCCGGTACTCTTTTTACCCACGCCGTCAATGACGCCGACCAGTCGCGGGCGGATGGCAGAGTGGGGAGACGACAACATCAACGGGCTCCACGTGACGCCATCAGGACAACACGCACCAGCATTCGTCGATAGTTTCGCAATATCTATCCGCATGCGCAAAACCAGCGGAGAACTTTCTTGTCTGCACCGATAAAACTCGCCCGTGCAATACACCTGGTGTCAGCGCTCTGGACCCTGTGTCTGGCTGTTCTTATTTTTTGCGATGTTACGGGCCGGGGTGTGTTCTCCCAACCGATTCCGGGCACCAAGGAAATCATTCAAAACTCAGTTGTCGCTATCACCTTCCTGCAGCTGCCGCTGGCTATCTACACCGGCTCAATGCTGCGCACCACGGTATTCGCAGACGCGGTCCCCAAGGCATTGCGGCGCATCTTTCGCAGCCTGGGTTACGTGCTGGGCATCGCCTTTTTTCTCGGCCTGGTACTGGGCACTTATGAATCATTTCTAGATGCCTGGCGCATTGGTGAGTATGAGGGTGAAGGTGCGCTGCGAGTACCCACCTGGCCCGTGCGAGGATTGATACTGCTCATGGCAGTGTTCGGCATCTGGGCCTACGCATCAATGTTGTTCTACGACTGGAAAGACCGTCTGATCGATGAAAACGAAGCACCGGGGTCGACAGCCTGATGGGCGGTGATATCGCGCTTTGGATGCTGGCCCTTTTAATCGGGCTGATCCTGCTGGGTGTACACATCGGCGTGGGCTTTGCCATTTGCAGCGCGCTCGGCGTTTGGCTAATGCTCGACAGCCCGGAAGCCGCACTGGCAATCCTCGGCAACACCGCTTATGAAGCGGTGAGAAAAGACGTATTCGCCGTGATACCACTGTTTGTGTTGATGGGCGATTTTATCTCGCGCTCCGGCGCTGCCGCCGATTTGTACCGTATCTGCAATCGTGTGTTGCGTCGCCTGCCAGGGCGACTGGCCATCGCAACCATCGCGGGCAATACTGTCTTTGCCGCGGTGACCGGTGTGTCTATTGCCGCGGCAGCAGCCTTCTCGCGCATCGCCTACCCGGAAATGAAAAAACACGGTTACAAGCAGACCTTCGCACTGGGTGCGGTAGCGGGGTCGGCCTGCCTGGGCATGCTGATACCACCGTCGGTACTATTGATCGTCTGGGCGATACTGACTGAAATGAGTGTCGGTGCGCTGTTTGTCGCCGGCGTCATACCCGGCATCATTCTCGCGCTTTTGTTCGCTGCGTACGTCGTTATCTCCGCCACGTTGAATCCCTCGATTGCGCCATCGGCTGTTGAGAGCGAACAAGCCCCGGAGAAAGCTGAAATCCGCTCTGAGATGATCGGCGGACTTGGCATTCTGGCGTTGATCCTCTTGGTTATCGGCGGCATCTGGACCGGCGTTTTTACCCCGACTGAGGCTGCCGGTTTCGGCGCGATCGGCGCCCTGATCATCGGTGTCATCAAAGGCATGCGCGGCAAGGACATCATGGGGGCGATTTTTCAGGCTGGAAAAACGACAGCACCCATCATGTTCCTGCTGATCACCGCGCAAATGTACTCGCGCCTGCTCGCCATGGGGGGTGCGGTCAATTACATCAAAACTCTGTTTCTGGGCCTGGGTGTCGATCCGTTTCTGATCATCGGGCTCATGGTATTTATATGGATTTTACTCGGCATGCTGATCGATTCGGTATCGATCATTCTGCTGACGGTGCCGATTTTCGCCCCAATAGCACTGGCACTGAATATCGACCCGTTGGCGTTCGCAATTTTCGGCATTCTGGTGATTGAAGCAGGCCTGTTGACGCCCCCGTTTGGCTTGCTGGTCTACACCGTAAAAGGATCCGTGCCAGACCCCAGCGCGTCGCTGGGTAAAATATTCGCAGGCTCATTTCCCTATTTCATTCTGATTCTGGTTGCCGCCTTTATTGTATTGCTGCTACCGGCAACGGCAAGCTGGCTGCCCGCATTCATGCTCCGATAAAAGTCGCCACACACAATCGTGCATTGAGCAACGGCGGGCAATGAAATTCAATCAGCTTAAGTTGTTCATCGCTGTCTATCATGAGGGCTCGATCACTACGGCGACCGAGCGAGAACATTGCGCGTAACTTGCCGAAATTAAACCGCTGCATCTGATTGTGCCAACCGCCGGCGTCAGTTACTGGAGTAGTTTCTTCGCCGCCACGATATCAGGCCGAACCGTCTACTTAAGCTCGACACCATGATGGCAGCACTGGATCTGATATCTCACGGGCAATGTAGTGCGTTTCTACCGGGTATTCTGTGCCACAGAGACAGAGTCGAAACTGGTGCCGATTCAGCACGCAGCATCCACCCGAATGTCGAAACGGATCTGGGTCTGGACTCTATGTTGAGTCGCTCTGCCGCCAAAAAAACCGGTCTGCCAGTGAATAATTTCTAGGGCTAAAAAAAACAAGTGTGGAACTATTCAACCGGATTCACGCGCTTTAACAAACGCTGCCACACTGGCGTAACTAGCCGTTTCCCGAATAACAGATTCAACACTGCCATAGAGTGCCGATTGCTCACTACCGGCAAGTGCCGCCTGCAATGCGCTGCCCATCTGTCGGGAACGCTCGACAATAAATTCGTTGACTGGCTGACGAATCGATTTAAAACGCTGCAACGCGATCGGCACATCGGCATTGCGATGCAGGCAATCGGCCAGCGCTTGCGCATCTTCGGCGGCCTTGGTCACCCCCATGCCCAGGTGCGGCCGTGCGGTAAAAGCCGCATCACCAACCAACACCACCCTGCCATGCACCATCGACTCCGATACCACATCGTAGATCGGTTGAATAAACGGCTGATGCATTTTCTGGACAATCGCCGCATGCTGCGGTGACAAGTGACTTGCCGCCTCAGCTTGCATTTGCTCGATCACTTGTGGTCGCACCTTGTTGGGTGCGATTGACATGCCATTGTTATTGCCGTTGATGTCAGTAAGCAACTCCGGTAATGCAATTTCGGCATCCGCCTGTCGATACCAGACCGCGTTGCAACGCCGTTTGCCCGGGGTGGTGACAAAGTTCTCTCCAGCCACTGGATAGGCAAGCATCTGTTCGCCCGGTGGCAGGCAAAAACTGAAAAGAGGAAATAACTCCTTCAACAGTGGCACATTAAAATGCGACTCGTCCACCAGGCCACGCCAGGCGACATAAGTGGCGTACGCAGGTATCGCCTCGGGCTCCAGTTGCGCCCGCACGGTCGAGCGAATACCATCGGCGGCGACTACCATCGGCGCCGAATGACTGCTGCCATCGGCAAAGTGGCAGCGCACCTCATCTGCACGACTTTCAATCTGGCGCAGGGCCATGCCGTGGTGATAGTGCGAGTCGGGAAACGCCGCCCGCAACACGCGATGCAAACGCCCCCAGGAGGTCACCGTCTGCGGCACACGCATCGAGGCAAGCACCGCTCCATCGGGCGCAAAAATCTTTCGGGTATCGATTGGCAGACCGATGCCTTCGGTATCGCTGAAACCCAGCGACTGCATCACATCGAACAACGCCTGGTGAGTAACGATACCGGCACCTCGACCATCGAGCGCGGTCGTCGATTCAAATATATCTACCTGCCAGCCACTGCGGTGCAGCGCGAGCCCGGCGAATAGTCCACCAATGGAACCACCGATAACAATCGCGCGAGCCACCTTGGGTTTCATACCTGACGGGCACGCCGATTAACCAACACAATGCCTGCCGCCACCAATACCATTGCCAGCAGCAGATTCCAGGTGACGGGCTCGTCCAGCAATAACCAGCCCAGGGTCATGCCAAATAGCGGGGTTAGAAACGTAAACGACGCCATATCTGATGCAGGATAGATCGACAGTACCCAGAACCAGGTGAGAAACCCGACACACACCACCAGCAGTACCTGTACAGCGAATAGAAAGACAATAAAGGGTGTAAGCTCGCGTATGGGTTCACCCAACAACGTGGCAAATGGCAACAACACCAGGGCCGAGACCGCAAGCTGATATAGCAATTGCATTTCCGGCGTCGACTTCGAGAGCTTTGTTGTGCGCGCAAGCAATGCGATACCCGCCCAGAATACTGATCCCGCCAGACACATGATGTCACCGATGAATGCTTTGTCGCCGGCCGGTGTATCACTGCGGTACAGCGCCAGCGCAACCCCGGCGATTGCAAGCAGCAAACCAAACACGCGCACGCTCGACAGGCGTTCGCCCGGTATCAGAAAGTGCGCACCCAGCGCCACCCAGAACGGCATGCAATAAAAGAAGAGTGCCGCACGGGTGACGGTGGTGTATTCCAGCGCACTGAACATCAACACGAACTCCAGCGCAAAGAACAATCCCGACAAAACACCCGGCCACAGCGAGCCATCGGTCAGGCACAGACGACGGCGCATAAAAAGTGCAAAAAGCAGAATCGGGAAAAATGCACACAATGATCGCAACGCCACCTGAAACACCGGCGCGATACCCGCGTTGACCAGTTTCACCATCACCTGATTCAGCCCCATCAGCAGGGCAAATCCCACCAGCAAGACCGCGCCGAGCAAATCGATACTGGTTTTTCTGGTCGTCATAACGATGGCTATCTGAGCTGGCGAAATATTGCTGTGCCGCACTCAAAGCAGACGTCCGGATCGCCCTGTGAGCATACACGATGTTCCAGATCCAGTCCGAGACGATGGGTTAGACTATCGCAAGCCATTCTTATCACATACTCGACGCCTGCCACCGCTGCAGAATGCTGCCACAAACAGGAACCGCCCATGACGCCTGCTGAATTTTCGATAGACCCCAAAGCCTTCTGGCAAGATCCCTACCCCGCACTGGCGCAAATGAGAGCACAGGCGCCCATCTGCCACGTCCCACAGCTCAATGCGGTACTGATCACCCGCCGCGACGATATTTTTATACTCGAAAAAAATACCGAGGTTTTCTCGTCAGTACAACCCGGTGGCCTGATGACGGTGCTGATGGGTGAAAACATGATGCGCAAGGATGGCGAGCCCCACAAGCTGGAACGCAAGCAGATGAACCCTTCCGTATCGCCTGCAGCCATTGCCGACACCTGGCAACGCCTGTTCGAGGAAGATACGCAAGCGGTGCTCGATCAGCTGGCCACACGCGATCGCTGCGACCTCGTCACCGATTTTGCCATGCCGGTTCCGGCCAATGCCCTGCGTCGTATCACCGGGCTGATGAATTTGACCCAGGCACAGCTCGATGCAACATCACAGGGCATGATCGATGGCATCGCCAACTACGCCGGCGTACCGGAGGTTGAAGCGCGATGCCACGAGATGACCGCACTCATCGATGCCAGTATCGACAAGATGCTGCCAGCGGTCCAGGCTGAACCTGACAGCTCCCTGCTTAGCGTGCTCACCCGTGCCGGCCAACCGATGGACAGTGTTCGTGCAAATATCAAACTTGCCATCAGTGGCGGGCAGAATGAACCGCGCGATGCCATTGCCGGTACCGCCTGGGCGCTGCTGACGCACCCGGAGCAACTGGCCGCTATCCTCCGCGGCGATAACACCTGGCGGCAGGCGTTTGAAGAGTATGCGCGCTGGATCTCGCCCATTGGCATGTCACCGCGCAGGATCACCAAAGACTATGAATGGAACAACGTTGAATTCGCGGCAGAGCAACGTGCCTTTCTCATGTACAGCAGTGGCAATCGCGATGAATCAACCTTTGATCACGCCGATCAGTTCGACATCACCCGCAACACCAACAAGGCCGTATCGTTTGGCGCCGGCCCACACTTTTGCGCCGGTGCCTGGGTATCCAGAGCACTGATTGGCGATGTCGCACTACCCATGCTGTTCGATCGATTTCCGAATATCCAGCTTGCCGGCGACGCAGCCTTCGGCGGATGGGCATTTCGCGGATTGTTGAATATGCCGGTCACGTTACGCTAGTAGACCGCTGGACAACACAGCGCCGAACTTCACCCCCCAATTTTTCGCGGCCGGGCTATTGTATCGCCGCCTGAAAATCATTTGCATCAACCGGCTCGCGCTGCGCCGCTTTCCAGTGTTCGCCAGGTTTGCGTCTCCACGCGGTACGTATCCACTGGCCGCAATCATCCTGCGCCCACCACCAGGTCGGCGCCGTGATGTCACCAATCCAGATGTAAGCCAACAGCGCTGGATTGACACCAGTGCGAAGTGCGTGCAATCGACCGGATGGCGTCTCTGAGTACAAACCCGCAGACAAACCGACAGGCGCTTCATCGAGCCGGTGGATGATTTCTATGTCACCCGCCAGGCAATAGTAGACCTCGCGGGCCGCGTGGGTGTGCGGCGGATAGTGCACGCCGGGTGCCAGCAGAAAAAAACCACAGGCCACATGATCTGCCGCAAATACCCCATAGGTTCCCGCAGCCTGGGCGGCGAACATACCCTCTGCCAGTACCGGATCGATTCCGCCGCCACCATAAAGCTGACCCCAATCCAGTGACGCTGCTGCCGTTTGCAAACAGGTATCGCTTACCTCGGGCATCAGGGCGTGCAGATACTGCAACGTTTGATGTTGAACCGGTGGCAGCGGACCACGCTGCACCTTGTGGGTATCAACTTGTTGCAACGCCCTGGAAAAATCAGCCAGCTCGTGCTGCTCGAGGGTTGATTGAAGGGTTGAGAGAAACCCGCGTGCGCAAACCGCCAGTGTGCTTTCATTCAAAACCATCGTCCTCCACAAAAACCGGCCCACCCGGTGATTGAAATTAGCTCGTCGCTTGCAGTCAAATCGTAGCCGGCACACCATCCGGCGCAGCCCCGGGGATCTGCAACACAGACACTCACCCCCATCGAGACTCTCTGGACGACCACGACAAACGCACACGACTTGTATAGCAGCCAGTGCTTGCCGCACAGCGCCATCCCGTTGCGAGCACAGTTATTCCGCAGCAAAACTAAATATGAGGTATACACCTCATCGCGGTTTTCTGGTCCGGTGCGCATACTGTGAGGGTCGATACCATTTGCAAAGGATACAATTTTCAGTTGCGGCTGGCCGACCTATCAGCGGCCCTGGAGTACCATGAAAACAGCAGAACCGCATCAGGGAGGCGTCAATACAAAAGAGGCCATCGCACACAAACCTGTGACCAGCGTCCAGCAACCTGCCCGGTCTTTTCTCAAAGAGGCGAAACTATGCGCGGGCAATGAGTTGTGTAGCGGATATCGCAACCGCATCGAATACCGACCGATACGGGTATAAGAGCGAAGTTCGCTGCGGGAAATGGAAGCAAGCGAGAAATCGTCAATCTCACGAACAACCCGGGCCAGGCTCGACACGTCGCGTTTTCTTTGGCACCGTTCAGTTGGCAGGCGTCACAATCGACGATCCCGCACACCTACAACTGGGCGTTTTGATCGAGCAGGCCTTCCTTTAACGCATAGGCGAGTAACTGGGCAACGGAATGCACATCAAGTTTAGCCATCAATCGGGTGCGGTGATTATCCACCGTTTTCGGGCTTATCGACAATTGCTCGCCAATCTCCGCATTGGTGCGTCCGTCGGCAATCATATGCAGTATCTGGCGCTCGCGAACGGTCAGCTCAGGTGTTTCGGGCGCCCCCTTCAACGTCTCCATCACCGACCGGGAATAATAATTACCGCCGTTCAACAGCAGACTGAATCCCTGCTGCATTTCATCCGGCGGGCAGGTCTTCAGAAACAATCCATCGACGCCTGCGGCAACCCAGTCGGCCAACTGCCCCACTGCGGTAAAACCGGTGACCACAGCAATCTTCGTCTCCGGCGACCAGCGTCGGATCTCGCCGTAAACTTCCATCCCCCCGGCCAGTGGCATACCGCTATCGAGCGTCAGCAACGCCGGTTTTTCGGTTTTCACCAGTGCGATGGCTTCGATACCGTTTTGCGCCTCACCGGCAATCACGGCGCCGTCAATTGCCGTCACGATCTCCCGAAGCGCATTGCGAACCAGCGGATGATCATCCGCGATGACCACTCTCAAGACAGGTTACTCACACGATGAACCTGGCGTACAGGCTGGCACGAGCACTGCCTGCCGTTTTTCGAAATGCCCTCATTGTACTTATGCTATGCCAATCGACTGGTTGGCCGAGTATCGCACGGGCCGAAACGCTTGTCATTTCGAGCAACGATCCGGTGGTTGACCTGATCAGCCATATGAAATTAGTGCGCACCGTGCATTCGTCAGAGAATCCGCAACGCACCCGACTGCATGTGGCGCTGACCACCCAGGACTCAACAGCCACGGCCTGGCGTCTGTCGACAGAGATGCTCAGGCCCGCCACCTTCGAGTTCTACCAACGCACCCCACAAGGTCATACCGCACTGCTCGCGGCGCACTACCCACACCAGCCGCACGAAACCCGTGCCAGCCAGGGCCGACTGCATCTCTCAACCCCGATCATAGTCGCCCCTGGCCAGCAGATCAAACTGACCGCACTGTTCGATCGCCCACCCGATGCAGATGACTTCCCCATCAGCCTGTTGCCAGAGGCGATAGTCGACCGGCTGTATAGCGACACCGCCTATCTGCACGGCGGCTACATCGGAGCAAGCGTTGTATTTCTACTTTTTTTTGTAGTTTTTTCCGGGTTGCTGTCATCCACACCCGCCAAATACTACGCGCTGTACTACTTTTTTCTGGCGGCACTGGCGCTGCATTCCTATGGCTATACGCGCTATATCCTCGACAACCAATTTGAAGAATTCTATTTTCCTGCGTTCAGGTTTTTTCAAATCAGTATCATGCTCGCCTACATTGGCTTTGCTACCGCCTTTATACGAGCAAGGCAACAGTATCGTCCGCTGTTTAAGGTGGTATGCGTCTACACTGTTGCCTCCATCACTCTGCTGCTGGCCGAGGCTCTGCTATTTGTCAGAGGCTATCCGATACTCGTTCAGATTATGGCACTGGGGTTTCTAGCCATCAGCATTGCCACCGTTTACTACGCGCTCAGAGACAAACTCGCCGGCGCAGGCCTGTTCGCACTGGGTTTCATCGTATTGCTGATCAACGGTGTGGCGAACTACATCGCGAGCTTTCCAACCTTTTTTGCCTATAACACCACCGTGGACGCCGCCACACTGAGCTTGCAACTGATCGATGCATTTATCTTTGCCGCCGCCATCGTCAGTCAGACACAGGGACTCAAGCGCGATCGCGATGACGCTCTTCATGCACGCCTGATCGCCGCCGAAGAAAAACTACAAGTCAGTGAAAAATTGCGAGAGTCCGAGCGCGAACGCGATAGCGCCCAGCGCCTGGCCGAGCGCCATCGCAATAAACTCGCCACCACCAGCCACGATCTGCGACAACCCCTGTCATCACTGAAACTCGCGCTGCGCGACAGCCATGCACTGTCGCCCGATGCACACGGCAAGCTTGCTTCCGGGCTGGAATATCTGGATTCGGTTCTGGGTGGCGCGCTGGACGATTCCATGCCAACTTCAAAACCCTCCGCAGACGACGACGCAAATGCCCAGGCCACTACAGCGCAATACGAGAACGTACCGCTGCAAATAGTGTTCGATAACATCGACCGAATTTTCTCAAGCGAAGCGGCCAGCAAGGGGCTGACACTGCGCACCGCCGATACCTCGCTGACTGCACATACCTCGGCCATCATGCTGATCCGCGTGTTATCTAATCTGGTCGCCAATGCAATAAAATACACCCACAGCGGCACCGTGTTAGTGGGCGCCAGAAGACGAGGCACTACTATCGCCTTGCAGGTTTGGGACACCGGCTCAGGCCTTGATCCCGCCGCACTGCAGCGCGTGATGCAGGCCTATGAACGAGGCGACAACACACAGGACAACATCGGCCGGGGACTGGGATTATCGATCGTTCACAACCTGCTGCACGAACACGGCTTGTCACTGGACGCGACAAGCACCGAGCACATCGGCTCGGTGTTTACGGTCAACGGTATAGACCGGGTCTAGTCCAGCAGATTCTCACCGCCATCTTCCATGGCTTGTGGCCGCTGCCAATAGGCGTACTGCGGCGTCCACTCATCCAGCCCGATACCTGCCAGACCCAGAAAGTGCCACTGTGAGCAATACAGATCACCGGGGCCAAAGTAAGTACTGGCTTTGCGCAGTATCTTATCGCCGGCGCGCTCGTATACCACAGCACCCGGCATATTCCCCATACCCTCGGCTGCGACCTGCTCGGTCATATAGTCGCCACCGCCGTGCGACGCCATACGAATGCGCCAGTGACGTGAATTGGCAAAATGACGCTGCACATCCGGCGGATCCTTAGACACCATCGCCACGGCCATCACCGTTTCAAGATGGGTAACAAACGGGTTCAGCCCATCCCCCCACAATGTACAGTACCGACAGGCCTGGCCCATGTTGTGTATCAGCAGCAGCTTGTCCTTGCCGGCAAACAGATCACTTAGCGTAATCTCACCTTCAAGTGTGCTGAAGGCATAGTTCCTGACCACCTCACCCGGCAGCCCCGCCTGCAGTTCACGCAGCCGGGTGGTTTTTTCCATGATTTCCATTTGCAAAGCTTGAATGTCGTCATTCGACACAATTATCCCTCCGTTGTTGTGATCAACACACGCCACAATAAGGTACATGAAAAAGATCCAGGGTGACATATACACCAAAGCGCATCCATCGTCGGGCAGCACACGCATTCCGATCAAACGACTGGAGATCTCACCCTACTTCAGACATTCCGACCACCACATGCTATGACGTTAGAGCCGAGAACGCAAAAGCCCACTACGGTCGTCACTTCAAACTACCAACGAAAAGTCAGTACTTTCATTCACTATCGATGCTAAATACGCATTAATACGGCCGGCATGCAGTGTAGGGTGCGCAGCCGCAATCTGCGGCGGCCTGCAACAAGACAGCGATAATCAAAGTGCCTCCAGGGTCTTTTCGATGGCGGTGTAGATGTGACCGTCGGGCTCGGCCAGGTCGTTGGCCAGCAACTCTATATGGCGATCGAAGAATTGATCTCGATCGTCGCGCACGTAAGGCTTATCGGCGCGAATCGGCACATCAAGCACACTTCTGATCGCTTCATAGAGCGGGCGCGACGCATCGGCCAACAACGGTCGGGGATCGCAGGTGTCGTGTTTAATCACACTGCGCAAATCGAGCGCCTGAATCCCAACCATACTGGCGATTGCCAGATACTGGCGCGCGGCAGCCTGCTGCTGACGCGCGAGATTGGCCGCACCAAATCCCTGACTGTTGATGTTCTGGTTGAACTGCTCGGCGTGGGTGGGAAAACGATCGACCAGTGGTTGCCCGTACCAGGTCAGCAGCGGCATGATCGAGTTGCCGGATATCTGCAGCCCCTTTAAACCCATATTGGTGGGATTGTCGGAGTTGCCTGTCAATGACGCCGGTAAGCCGTTGGAGAATTCCGGTGCCATTAACAATGCAATCTGGGTATCAAGATGTTTGTTCACCAGGCCCGTCATCTGGCGTAGCCGGTCCATCGACACACCGATGTACTGTCCAAGGAAATTGCCACTGTGATAACAGTTGCCTGTGTCTGGATCGATCAGTGGATTGTCGTTGGCGCTATTGGCTTCGCGCTCAATTTGTGCGCCAATGTCATCGAGCGTATCCAGTACCGGCCCGAGAAACTGTGCCAGGCAGCGCATCGAGTAGCGATCCTGCAGTGGCTCGCCATCGCGCGCTTCATGATGACCGTCCAGCTCATTGCGGCTTAACGCAGATCCTTCGAGCAGTTCAAGCATAATGGCCGCAATCTTTAGTTGACCGGGATGCGCCTTGTGCTGGTGTACAAACGGATGAAACGATTCGTTGCTGCCGCCCAGTGCCTGAATGTACAAGCTGTGCAGATGCAGCGACAGCGCCAGTTGCCGGCGCGCTTCCAGCGCGCACAGCGCGGCGGTGCCAGTCATCACTGAGGTCCCGTTAATCATCGCAAGCCCCTCTTTGGCCAGCGGTTGCAGTGGCTGCAGATCGAGCGCTTCCAATACACTCAAACAGTCAACCTGACTGCCACGAAAGTCGACCTGATAGTGGTGCGACAATCCACACACTGCCCCCATTATCTGCGCCAGCGGGCTCAGATCACCGCTGGCGCCAATCGAGCCATATTCACGAACCAGTGGCACCGCATCGGCGTTCAGGAAGGCCAGCATCTGCTCGATGATCGCCAGACGCAGGCCGGACGCGCCACGCACATGGGAATTGACTCGCGCCAGCATCGCCGCGCGCACATCCTCACGAGGCAGATAGCCGCCGGCACCGACCATGGTGAATCGCATCAGGTTCTGCTGTAACTCACTGGCCTGTTCTGCGGCCACCGCGATATTGGCCATGCCACCAAATCCAGTGGTCACACCATAGACGGGCTGCCCCTGCTCGACCTTGTCCGCGATGTGCTGTCGCGAGCGATGAATACGCCGACGCACATCGGCGTTGTCGCACAACACCACCGGCGCCCCGTGTAAGGCGACGCTCGCGATAGATTGCAGTGTCAGCGAGTCGCCGTCGAGTACCACGGTTTGACTGGATGTTGCGTGTTTGTGTGCCGTTGATCGCATTAGACTTGCGGCCCGTGTGGCGCGATCGACGTCAAAGGCGCTGTTGCTGTTAATCACGTGGATACCCCTGTTACTCTATTCAATGACAGTTACTGGAAATTTTGCGGGCGTACGCTGACTGGAAACCCGACGCGTGAGCGAGCCGAACATCGTATGCCTCGCTGACGCGTCGGGATTCCACTGCTTTCGCCGCTTTCTTGCAACGCACGGATACTCCGCGCCTGACGCACGCCCACTGGTAACCCGACGCGTGAGCGAGCCGAATTTCATCTGCCTCGCTGACGCGTCGAGTTTCCCCGGCATTCGCCGCTTTTTTGCAATACACGGATACTCCACGCCTGATGCACGCCCACTGGTAACCCGACGCGTCAGCGAGCCGAACATCGCAGGCCTCGCTAACACGTCGGGTTTCCCTGTTTTCGCTGCTTGCGTTGATCGGTTGCCGTGTCTTGCCTTCATGCGACCGCCGTATCGCCCCAGCGGATTAACATCGAGCCGGCATTGGATACGGTGCCAAAGCTGTGCAGCAAGACCAGATCCCCAGGCTTGATATGACCCTCACGGGCTGCTTTCCAGAGATTGATATTCGTCAGCGCAGGCCCGACGTTTGCCACCTGTGAATAGCTGCAGACGGTCTGATCGCGGCGCATATCCAGAGCACGGATGCCCAGCTCGGCCATCCACGCCAGCGGTGTGTTGATGACCAGAAAATCCAGATCCTCGCGCTGCAGACCGACGTTGCCGAGCACTGCATCGGCGCTGGCCTGCAAGTCGTTGACTGCCATTGAACGCATCATCGGCCCGCCATTGAAATCACCCACGCCAATCTGGTACGTACCGGTACCGCAGGGGTGGAAGCGAAAGGCTCCGCAGGTGTGCGTCGTGCTGATCACCTGTGAGCCCAGACCACCTTCATCGGTATCGGTGGCACCCAGCACCATCGCACCCGCTGCATCACCAAGAAACCACGACAACGAATCCTGCAAATCCAGATCACGCGAATAGGTGCAGGATGTGGCGACGACAACGGTGCTGTAGGCACCGCTCTCGATCAGCGCCATGGCAGTTTGCAACGCCATAAAGGTACCGGAGCAAGTGGCCTCGATGTTCATCACCGCGGCGCGCGCACCCAACTCCTGGGCGATGTAGGCCGCGTTTCCCGGTGAGACTTCCTCGGGCCGAAAAGACACGCAGATCAATAAGTCGATATCGTTGATGGTCAACGACGCCGCATCGAGTGCCCGCACGATGGAATCGCGTTCGATACCACGCACCGTCTCGCCATTGGCCAGCGCACGCCGCTCGACGGTGCCACGAAACGGATCGCTCATATAGGGTGCGGCGCATTCATCAAACAAACGCGTTGCCGGATCTTCTCCAGTGGGTGCGAATATCCGCGCCAGCGCATGTTTTCGCGCGGACTCGTAAACCGCTGGCGCGCGCTCGCAAAACCAGTCGTTAGTACGGACCTCGGCCGGCAGATAACCAGACAATGACAGTATTCGTGCCTGGGTCATGAGTGTGCTCCCTGCATGGTGGCGCGCAGCCCTTTGGCGCGGTCGATGGTGGCCGGCACCCGAATCGCCGGATCAATACGCGCATCGATCAGCAGGGGGCCGTCCGTTGGCGGCGGCCCCAGCAGGGCGTCGCCAAGTTGGCCCGCTGTTTTTACCACCACACCGCGCGCGCCGCAGGATTTCGCATAGGCCGCGTAGTCGACCTCACCGACGGCAAACGCCTGCGTTCGTCCATAAACCCCTTGCTGTCCGTGGTGCACCATGTTCAATCGCGCATCATTAAAGACCACATAGGTCATTGGCACTTTTTCCAGCACCGCAGTGGTCAGTTCGTTCAGCATCAGAAAGCCACCGTCGCCCACCAGCGAAAACACGCGACGATCCGGTTCGGCCATCTGCCAGCCCACGGCACTACAGGGCCCGGAACCCATCGCCCCGAAGCCTAAGGAAATAAACCAGTCGCGTTGGTGTGTGATGGCAATATGATGGATCGCACAGACCAGATGCTCTCCCATATCGGCGGTGAACACCGCGTCCTCCGGGGCGTAGCGATCGATGAGCGCCGCGACCAGTGGCCCATCCAATCGATAGCTGTGCTCGCCTGCAGAGCCGAGTGCACCGGCAAAGGCTGATGGCGGGTGTACGATACGGCCAGCCGAACCACTGAGCGGTGGATTGCGCGGCGCATGCTGCACCATCGACTGACAGAACTCTTCCACCCGACTGACGATGGCGAAATCACACGGGTAACCGCGCCCGAACACCGAGGCATCATCGTTCACATGAATGAGCCCTTGTGAAGGCTGCAGATCGTCGGTCCAGGCATTGGTCGCCAGATCATCGAGACTGGTACCCATTGCCAGCAACACGTCGATGCCCTGCTCCAGCGGTTGGTTGGCAGAGGGATGCCCACCAAGACCAATGACACCCAGGGCGTTAGGATGATCCTCGCTGATGGCCCCTTTGCCCTTGGGCGTCGTTGCGACCGGCAGACCATAGGCGAGCGATAGCCCGGTGATCGCATCGCGCTGCCGCCGACAGCCAGCACCAGCCAGCAGTAAAGGCTTCTTTGCCCCCTTTAATAGCTGTGCAGCCTGTTCACACAGTTCATGGTCGACGGCGGTACTCATCGATATGGAGCCGGCGGGTTGTCCGCTCGGCTCGCAGTCACTGATCGCGATGTCGAACGGTACCGACAAAAACACAGGCCCTGGATTGTGCGAACACGCCGCATCCAGCGCACAATGGGCCAACGCCGCTGCACCATCCGCCCGGTAGACCATACGTGAAAAGCGCGTTACCGGCGCAACAGTGTTGACCGCATTAAACACATCGTTTGACTCCTGCACCGCGCCCCTGCCAAAGGAGCGAGTCGACACCTCGCCTGCAATCACGATCATGGCAATTTTTTCGTGGTGTGCCGACACCAGACCGGTCAGGGCATTGGTGACACCCGGCCCTGCGGTGGTAAACACAGCCGGTATTTTCCCCGTGCTGCGTGCATAACCCATAGCCATAAATACCGCGCCACACTCGTGTGCCGCGTTGACGTAGCGGATGCTACGATCGGCCAGTGCGTCGGTGAATGGTCCGTTCGCACCACCGGGCACTCCAAAGACTATTTCCACACCGCGGGCTATCAGAATATCAATTACCGCATGTGCAACTGTGTATTTCATCGACACCTCTCCACCGGAATTCCGCTTTGCCATTTGGCAGTCCAGCGCTTGCGGCGAAACCCGCAGTCATGGAAATGCCTGGCATTGGATGCACAGAAATTATGCACTCTGCTAACGCCCAGGCAATGGTGTCGAATTGTTATGTGTTTATATACAGTTACGGTAAAGGTATTGTCATACGACCTGCATCAATCAGGCTATTGCCCGCACGCGTCAAGGCTCAGAACAGAGCTAAATTCTTGCGAATTCCCCAAAACGAACTAAAACCATGACTTCGACTGGTGATGTTTTTATATACAGCCTAAAAAAATAGCAATCGATAGCAAAATGACACGACTGCACCACTGCCACACATAAGCTGATCCGTCCAGTCACCGATTAGCTACGTCGAATACCCCCAGGCTGACATTCGGCCTGGATGCCGTTATCGGCATCACTCACTAATAGGGAGGTAGGTGCTCTAGCGGATTTTACGGGATACTGACAACCAGACGAATTGCGAATCAATCGCTCCCAGACACCAAGACACCGCATCAACGCCAGTGCTTCTCCGCACCGATATAGGACGCTCCCGGCAACTCACCGTCTTTTAAAAATGCATCCAGCACATTGCGCATAACAGTAGCGACATTGTTCTCACCACCTTTGCACGGCAGCGCCTG
>CAZYDV010000016.1:0-39278 GCA_964646405.1 uncultured Granulosicoccaceae bacterium
CTGATTACCGGCTTGATGTGATCAACCGGCAACTTTAAAGCGCTTATCATTTTTCAGCCACAAAACGATCCGCATCCGGCATGTGGGCTGGCAAAGCCCGTTGCAGCACCTGCGCCACCGCAATCACATAATCATTTTCAGATTTGGGATATCTAAGGTCTGAAGCCAGGTAACTCGCAATCCCGGGCACCGCAGTGACGCGCTCGTACAACGCCTGCAACCCGGGTGTGCCTGAGAGAATATCAGGACACCATTCCAGATAATTGCCGAGCGCCTCAGCCAGTACCACATCTGCAAATGTCATACGGCTGGCTGCACAGTAACCCGACGTCTGGTTATTAACACGGGCTTCAAGCCTTGGGCCAAATTTTGAAAAACACTGTTTAAGATCTGCTACGGCGACGTCAACACCCGGTTTGAACGCAGCCTGAAGGCCGACTTCGGCAAAGTCTGCTGCGACACCGGCGATCAAATCACACCACATGGCGTCGATATCATCGTCACCATACAAGTTGCCACGGCGGGCCAGATAGCGAATCATCGCCGACGACTGACTCAGATAGCGGCTGTCGACCTCAAGCAGTGGCATCTGGTCGAACGGCAGTTTGCCAGACGTGCGCAGAGTCACCAGTTCTGCCGGTGTATCGATCGCCACATTGATGAAATCCACCCCTGTGGCTGCCAGCATCCAGCGTGTCGTCTCGGCTCGGCCGCGACCACGAAAATAAGTCAGGCTTGCTGCAGTCATCGTGTACTTTCAGGGATTATCAGCGGGCTGACAGTATACGCAGTTAGCGAAACACACCATTCAACTTTTGCGTTTCGATTGTTGATTCTGCGCGCTAATCCGGTAGGCGATGATCCGTTCTTTCAATCCTGGCCGCCCGGCCGTCTCTACAATAGCGGCAAGGTCCTCGGTGCGACTGTCGACCACGGTGAGTTCCAGCATGGCCTGCACGGCTGCAGGAGACAAGGTGAGTGCACGCTGGCGAAAAGTATCGACACACGCAGCCCACGCTTCGATCTCTGTAATCTCGGTTACCAGACCAACCTCGCAGGCACGCTGAGCATCGACTTGTGAGGTATCGATCAGCATATCGCGCGCAGCGTCGGCGCCAATCAATCGCGTCAGCCTGCGTGTACCCAGCGCGAGTTCAAAATTCCAGCCGGGCATACGAAAGCGACTGCCCGGCGCCGCCACACGCTGCCAGCAGGCGGCAAACAAATCCGCTCCGGCACCTATGACGGCACCGTGCGCCAGCGCCATGATCGGAAACGGCGCATGATGGACCATCTGCAACATTTTTTCGATACGTAGAAAGCGCCACAGTAAATCACCGTCACTCAGCGACTCAATGTCCGAGAGGTCAAACCCGGCGCAAAAGTGTTTGCCGATGCCGCGTATGACGCAACTTCGAACGCCGTCCACATTAGACAGACCGTCGATAATCGCTTCGACCATGTCCGGACTGAGTGCATTAACGCTTTCCGGACGATTCAGTGTTATCGACAGCGCGCCGTCGCTGCAGTCGATCGACACCGGCAAATCTTTGGCTGCAACACTCACGATTGGGCGTGGCTGAGTGAAGCCAGAACCTCATCAGTGTGCTCGCCCAGCAAGGGTGGTGGTATTTGCACTGCGATCGGCTGATCGTTGATTCTCAACGGCGAGCCAAACGTGCGGGTTTTCTTGCCGACCGGCAGATCCAGATCCTGCACCCATCCCATGTGCTCGACCTGTGGATCGGCCAGCACTTGCGAATAGGAGTTGATCGGACTGCAGGGAACACCCGCTTTGTGAAAAGCCGTGATCCAGTGCTCGGCGGGTTGAGTTCTGAAGACCTCTTCGAGGATGTCTTTCAGCTCGACCTGGTTGGCCGCCCGCATCGAGGGCGAGGAAAAGCGCTCCTCGGTTGCAAGCTTGGGCAAATTCACTACATCGCAAACCGACGCCCACAGCTTGTTGTTACCGGCGGCCATACCAAAATAGTCATCCGACGCCTCAAACGCCTGGTAGGGAGCGTTGCGAGGATGTGCAGAACCCAGTTTTTTCGGGTCGTTGCCGGTGCCAAAATACTCACTGGTCTGAAGGGCTGCCACCGCGAGTGTCGCCCCCAGCATGGCGACATCGATGTGTTGGCCCTGGCCGGTTTGATCCACCTGTCGCAAGGCGGTGGATATGGCAAATGCGCCATACAACCCAGAGACAAAGTCACACAGCGGCACACCACATTTGACCGGTGCACCGCCAGGCTCGCCGGTCACACCCATCACACCCGCCATGGCCTGCATGGTCAAATCAAATCCACCCTCACGCGAGCGCGGACCGGTTTGCCCGAATGCCGAAATGGAACAGTAGATCAACGCAGGCTTGATTGCCGACATGGATTCATAGTCAATGCCATTGCGCTGCATAACACCGGGGCGAAAGTTCTCGAGCACCACATCGGCAGAGAGAATCAGTGCTTTGGCGTGTGCTGCACCTTCTGCAGATTTCAGATCCAGCACCACTGATTTCTTGCCGCGATTGATCGAGGCGAAGTTTTCGCTATAGCCCTCGTTCAATGGCGGCCACATGCGCATGGCGTCTCCCTGCGGTCGTTCGACCTTGATCAGCTCGGCACCGGCATCGGCCAGCAACATACCGCAGTAAGGTCCGGCCGCGATCTCGCAGAACTCGATGACCCTGATCCCATTCATTGAATGCATCATTTAACCTGAGTAGTGTTGCTATGACTGTCGGGGTTCAAGTACAGTCGGATGCGTTACTGCGACGCAGACTGATCCCACAGGTTCGGCATAACATCGCTGGCATAGCCAGAGACAAATTCCGACGGCTTGCCAGTGGCAGGGTCGAACACATGGCGGCGGACCGCACCAATATTTGCCCCATAGACATGGATGCTGACGGAGACTTCATCATCCAGTGCGTTGCTTACCTTGTGCACATCACCCACGGTGGGTGAAACCAGGTCAATCTCACCGACCGCGGCATTGTGGGAACAGGTACAGACGAGTTTACCGGTATCAGATTCTACATCGAATTCATCGCACAGCTCTTCCCCGCGCATGACGCCTACCATGCCCCATACGGTGTGATCGTGTACCGGTGTGGTATGTCCCGGGCCCCAGATGAAGCTGGCGACTGAAAATCGCTCAAGTGGATCGCAGTGCAACAGATACTGTTGGTAGCGATCGGGATGCGGTTTGGCAAACTGATCCGGTAACCAGTCATCTCGCTTGATCAGATCAGAGAGTAGCTGCTGACCTTCGGTGAAGATCCGCTCCTCATCTGTTTTATAGTCGCTGACAAGCCCGGTGAAAGACTGGACAAAAGTTCGGAATCTCGAGGTGTTTTTCATCTTGCGTTTCTCCTGCTCGTGAAGTTAGTGTATGGCTTTTACCCATGGTGTCAATATTCAGCAAATGCGTTCTGAATATCGGCACGCGCACTTCTGGAGCAAATCTCTGAACAACAAGATCGACCATTTCACGGTGGGCGCTGCCGACCTGACGCAGGGTATCCAGGCGATGAAACAGGCGCTGGGCGTCATCTTAAGCCCGGGCAGTAAACACGACCTGATGAGCACGCACAATTGTGTGATGCGCGCCGGCGAAGCGTGTTTTTTCGAGCTGATCGCAATTGATCCGGAAGTGCCGGCACCGACCCGGACCCGCTGGTTTAGTCTGGACAATCCGCAGACGCAGGCGCGCCTGGCCGAACGACCTCGTGCGCTATGCTGGGTGGTAAATACCGACGATCTCGACGCGGTGGTCGCGGCAAGCCCGGTGCCGCTGGGTGAAATCGTCACCTTCACTCGCGGTGATCGCTCGTGGCGACTGACGGTGCCGGAAGACGGACATCTGCCGGAGGGCGGATTGCTACCAGCCTTTATCGAATGGTCACCCGGCCCTCACCCGAGCACCGCTCAACCCGATCTGGATTGCAGGCTCGCGTCGATTCGATTGTCGCACCCGGAGCCGGAACAGTTGAAAAAGACGCTGTCCGCACTACAGGTGCTGGACCTTGTTGAGCTAAGCGCCGGGCCGAAAGGGTTGTCCTTTGAAATGCAGACGCTGGATGGCAGCGTCATCGTCGACTAAGCACTGCGCCGGAAATTGTCCAGCGCGGCAAAATTGATCAGTAGGCCGGAACATCCGATTGAGTCCGATCTGCCACACACTGATGCTCGACGCCAAAGTTAACACCGGACACACGGCGTTCGCCGGAATCCGGACATCCAATGAGTCACCGACATTGGTCTTCGCCACTATTCCACGAAGTAGCTGCGCGCGTCACTTGCATCCAGACTGTTCGCAAACGTCACCACACCCAATGCAATGGTCACCACCTGACACTGAAGTTCTATGTCAAACGGTGCATCAGCCGGCCCGCCTGTGCCCGAGCGACAATATAAATCACCGTCCCAGTACCAATTGATGAATACTTCGCCGCCATCAAAGGTGCCAGTGACCGTACCATCTGAATTGGCAATCAGTGCCGTTGTCTCATCGCGGACACCATCGGCTTCACGCTGTACCAGCGTTCTGCCGACGATCGTAGCCTGAAACTGTTCCAGTGTGTTTATCCGGCCATTTGTGATGGCAACCGACCCCGCATTGCGATCGACCACCCGAAGGTTATCGGCGAAGGCGACTACCCTACTGCCAGCGCCTGTCGACCGAGCCTGCAGCCACAGGTCCAGAGATTCGTCCAGCGAGATTGGTGTCCCAATCGACACATAGTGCTGCTCCCCGTCGATCGAAAACCCAATTTTGTTTTGCTCCATATCCAGCCACGTTGCCATGATGTGATTTTGATCGAGCTGTGGCTGCACCGAAAAACTGGCACAACCGCTGTCGCTGGCCGGATTAGTGAGGGACGTAGAAACGCTGAAATCTGCGGCATGACTCTGCCAGGCACAGTAGCGAGCCTCCAGACCACCATTTTCATCCATCACTATCTCGGTTATGGCGAACACCATATCCAGCAAACCATCCACCGCCGGGTTTTCACTGGCATAGTAGAGTGGACCGCCGATGCGCATGGTCACCTGCCCCGAATCCGCTACTACGCTATCACTGGATAAACGCATCGCGGCCGAGCCATAGCTGGACTCGACCCCAGTGACCCTAAGCCTGGCATCGGCATTGCTGCCAGACGAAATACTTTCAAGTCTCACTTCTCCATCCTGTACGTCGATGGAGACATCGCGACGATCGCGGTCAGAGGCGTTATAGGTGAGGAAATTGCCTGCACCCGAAAAATCGATGGTGACGTCGTCACCACCCACCTCGTCGATTGCAACCACCGCTGTAGCCGGACCCCTGTCTGCCCGCGCTCCTAAAGCTAAGTATGGACTCGCCGGATAAAACAACGCCGTTGGCAAGTCGTAAGTCAAAGAGGTGTCATCAACACTGAATGTGACCGTCTGATCCAGTCGATCTACTGCGATACCCAGTCGGTAGAACACGCCCAACTGAGGCGTAAGGTTTTCAAAGATACGGAAGTTCCAACCATCCAGAACGAGATAGTCTTCAGCCTCAATACCTCCCTCATGACGGTACGCACCAAACGCAAACCTGTGATACCCGTTACCCTGAAAACCAATTCTCAAATAGAAGCCGACATCTCCGCTTTGACCATCACCGTTACCCCCATCGGCAATGCTATTGTAAGGCTCGAAACCTATACTCGCCCCTGCCCTGCCTGTGCCTTCATACACACTTCCAGGCCGCAAAGCCATTCGAGCAAATACACTATCACCCACTCCAGTTAACCGAATCCGGCTCCATTTCCTTTCACTGCCTAATGTCTCCACAGACGCTAAAGCGATACCTTCCATAAACTCGATACTGCGGATCGCATCACTGTCATCCGGATCGGCCTTCCCGACTGCCAAAGTGTCCACGCAAAAATCATCCAACAGCCGCGTGTGTAGCTCTGTGGCAACAGGTGCCGGGAACACCAACGAAATTGGACCTTCGCTATCCGACAACGAGCGTATCCAAAAGCCACTCCATGCTCCAATGCTGGACTCGGTATCGAGGGCAATATAAGCCCGCTGATCAGAGTCATAGTGAAACACCTGATTGGACATCACACCACTGACAAAACCTCGATCAAGATCGTAACCCGTTTCACACTCAGCGCTGGCTACAGGCGTTACAACACGAAGACTGCCCATCGATAGTGGTCCGGGATACGGAGAACCTCGCAGACTCCAGGATCCACCCGCAACTGTGGGCACCCCCACTTTCAGGCATCCGTCATTTGACACACAGCCGTCAATACCTGACTGTGGTTGCGTCACTACTTCGGGCGGCACATCCAGTTCCACCGCTCCACCTGTGTGCTGCACGATCCAGTACGCGTGACCTGTTTCTATCGTGTCATCCAGAGACACTTTCGTATATCGGCTGCCATCAGCCTCATACGCCCATACCACCCAATTCGAATCATAGTCATCAGGATTGAGGTCATCACCGATCAGGGACCGCAAGGTCTGCGAATCTGACTGAGTAGGAAAAACTATCTGCTCCCACACTCCATCTTTGATCACCAGCGTGGGCGCTGTAGCAACAACCCGGGTGGAGAAAATCAGTAGTGTGAGGATACAGATCCACCCTAACTTGTGCTTCGGAGATATGGCATGCATCTGTGAAGTGAACATTTTTCATACTTCTATTTGAAGGTTAATGTCACGCGTAGTGGTGGCGTCCAAGCAGCCAGCGTGTTCAACGGTCCCTGCTCATTGTGCAATCGAGACAACCCCAGCACAATTGGGTAAAAACCCCCAATCACCCGATGGTAAGACACTGACCGAATCAAGACAGCCAACACAACACAGATCCACTTTTTATAACCCATCTGGCTAGTGGCGCTTGTTCTTTCGCTGTAATACCCTTTCAACAGATCGCCGATAGCCTGACACAGAGTCGGCAATCTACCTCTCTCCCGTCGTCAACACACCTCATGTCATGCAGGAATACCTAGTCGAATCCGATCCCGCCAGATTCTGGAGCAGTAGCTTGATCAATCTGATAAACCCGGGAGTCAGTAGCGTCTGCTACGCCACTATCCTGTCAATGTCCGAAACAGAATTAAATCGATCTTGCTGCAATTGATCACTCCCCAAAGGCAGCGTGAACATCAGCAGCACAGATAACCATAGCCAATCTATCCTGCAACTGGCCGAGGCGTGTCGGGCATCCGGCGCCTACTGGTCCCATTGCCACGACGCGCTGGAACAATACGGCGTTACCAGTATCTGCCACCTGTCACTGCCTTTCAAACACGAAGCCACCCTGCGTGGTGTTTCACAGGCCTCATTGTTCAAAACCAGCCACCCGAAAGAATGGCAAAACGCAGTGGGTCAACAATCGCTGGACTACGATTTATCTGTCGAACTAATCACCACAGGCACTCAAGTTGTCTATTGGCACGAGATCCGCCACGGACAGTCGTTCTCGGAACTTCAGCATCAGCTCAACGAGGCGGAACTGGACCTTGGCATGAACGTTGGCATCAGCGTGATATCGCGCCAATTCGAAGCCTCCGGTGGATTGGCAGGAGTAGGGCTGTGTTTTGCCAATATGAAGCCCGAAGAATTCCAGCAGATCTGGGCAGGGCACGCTGATCATATCCTCGATATAACCCGGCTGCTCGATGCCGGTCTCATCGATAACGGTTTACGTGAAGTGGTTGCGCTCGCACCGCGCGAGCGGGAAGTGTTACGTTATCTCAGTGCAGGGTACAGAGTGACAGATATTGCAACGGCATTGCATAAAAGCCCGAAAACCATCGAAAAGTACGTCGATAGCGTAAAACTGAAGCTCAAAGCTTCTACACGTGACAACGCGATTGCAAAGGCGCTGGTACTCAACCTGCTGGAAGAATAGACGACGCGCCAGCTCCCGACAGACAAGCCCGGCCAACGGCCGGGCGGTGCCAGTTAGGCCTTAGTCGATACCGCCGTTAGGTGTTAGCAGGATCTTGCCATCCCGCGATTCACGATGCGCGTGATCCAGTGCAGCGCCAATGGCATCCAGTTCATAGGTCGCCTCAATCGGTGTATGCAGGGTTCCATCAGCGATGCTGGCTGCCAGCTTGGCGTACATGCCGGTTAGCGTGTCGCGCGACATGCCCCCCATTAGTTTCGCAAGCCAGAACCCTTTTAGCGAGATATCGCGAAAGACCGTTTGATTCGGTGTGAGCTGGCAGGCATCGCCGGATAGAAATCCATAGTTCACCACCATGCCACCATCATCCAGACAATCGGCCAGTCGGGTGGTGGCAGTGCCTGCAATTGCATCGATGCCGAGCGGCGCCTTGCCCTGGCCAATGACATCGCGCGCGCGCTTGCCCAGATCATCACCGTCGACCAGCACCGCATCGGCACCGGCAGCTTTGAGAGGATCGATCAGTGAATCACGACGCACCACATTGAGCGTTTTCCAGCCATTGGCGCGGGCCAGTTGAATCAGCGAGTGTCCGACACCGGAGTTGGCCGCATTCTGTACCACCCAGTCGCCCGGTTGCAGCGATACGTAGTCCGTCAGCATCAGCCAGGCAGTGGCCGGGTTGACCTTCAGCATGGCCAACTGACCAGTACTGGCGCTGTCGGGCACCTTGATGACCTGTTCCTGCATCAGGTTGACACGCTGCACCCAATTCTGCCGCCCCAGGCTGATGACCTTGTCCCCTACAGAAACGCTCGTGACACCTTCACCGATCTGTTCGATAACACCAACCGCCTCAATACCCGGTTGATACGGAAGCTCGGGCTTACTGGCATAGCGCCCTTCGAATATGAGTAGCTCGGCCGGGTTGATTGGACCCGCCAAAATCTTGAGCGTCACTTCACCCGGGCCGGGAGGTGCGATGTCTGGCAGGTCGATGCACTGACAAACCGCTGATGGAACACCGTAGCCCGTAAGCTGGACTGCTTTCATTGATCAAACCTGTTTGCGAACCAGCCTGCAATTCTGCAGTAGCAGCGAACCCCGGCGCAATAAAAATCTGGAATAGAAAATGAGCCAGCAGCAACCAACGGAGCAAATAGTGGCAGCTGAACCCACGCTACGTTGGGAGTGGTCCTCCCGACTGGCTACTCCCACTCAAGCTCAACGAACGCCTTGTTAACCGTGCGGCGGTGGTGGACATCGAACAACTGCCACTTGTCCTTTTCATCTGCACCAACACTGTCCATCGCCTCCTGCATGGTACCTCCATCGGCGATAATAGCTCTAATCCCGTCGCGAACCGTGGCAAGATAGCGTGCAGTATGACCGATTCCGGCAGGCCAGAGTGCCACCGGTCCATGCCCCGGCACCACCAGCGTGGCAGAGGCATACTCAGCGCGCAGGGAATCAATCACATTCAGCCAGCCGTTTATCGTGCCCACACCGGTATCCAGCGGAGGTATGTGTTCGAGAAACATTAAATCCGCCAGCCACAACGTGCCAGTTTTACTGTCAAACACACTAAGATCGTTATTTGTGTGCGCGGGCGGATGCGCTCGCAACAGCAATTCCCGATCACCCAGATCAAGCTGCAGGCTTTCACCCGTGGCCACTGTCCGCCCGGGCAATACAATGTGTTCCAGGGTCAGTGTTTCACCACGGGCAGCCGATAGCTGCTCAAGATAGTACTCGGCCGATTGCTGCATCGTTGCCGGAAATTTCTCGTGGGCAATGATTTCGATGTTTTCAATATCGCGAAACGCCAGACTACCCATTGAATGGTCGTAGTGGTGATGAGAGATGATCAGATAACAGACAGGTAAATCGGTTACATTTTCTATCGCACAGCCAAGTGCCTGCCCCTCTGCGGTAGTGGCACCACTATCGATCACGGCCACGCACTGGCTGCCAACTACAAACCCGATATTGGCGAGATTGGCCGTCTCAAAAGTCGGCCCATGTGTCCCCTGGCGCAGATAAACCCCGTCGGCAATTCGGGTGACGTCCGCAGACGCTTGCTGGTCACAGTGCGTCTCTGCATGCGCCATACTGATAGACGCTATTAGTAAAAAAAACGTCAGCATCCACTGCGCCCGGGCAGATATGGCCGCCATCTGTTGTATTTGCATCGATTCGATTCCTCCAGATTTTTCGCACAGGCCTCAGGTTTTCTCACCGCGCTGCGGCCAGAGAAAATGCAACACGATAAATAACAGTGCTAGTGCTGCCAGATAACGGGATATATCGAGCTGACCGGTCTTACTGCTCGCGAAACTATCTGACAGCAATACGGTTTCCAGTTGTGCCGTACTGCGGTGATAGTCAAGAGCCAGCCCCCTGGCAAGGCTTTGCAGGTATCCCTGCTTGAGCGAGCTCAGGTGTTCCTGACCCGCGGCAATTCTGGCTTCTATGTCTGTATCTTCAACACCGGACATCGTCTCGTGGCCACCCACCGGCCTGCCCGCGGTGTAGCTGTCGATCTGTTGCACTTCACTGGCGCGCCAATAGCCCAGGAACTTACCATTGGGATCAAACTTGGGTATACGCAATGCTGCATCGCCCCCGACGCCGATAATCGCGCCTCGGGTATCGCCAGGGGTTCCTTTGTATTTGGGCGGAAACTGCGCACTCACCGGCGGCGCCTCGTGTCCATCAGTTAGAAAGATCAAACGGGTGTCCTGGCCGATTTCCGTCGCCACCAAAAGACCGGAGTGAATCCCCTTGGCAACTTCACTTCGCGCCGCCCATGCCATTCGCCAGTCGATACTCTTTATCACCTGATTGATTTCATCATAGTGTTCGCACACATCAACCGGGGTAAACAGTACAAAGCTGCGATGCCCGGTGAAAATTCCAACACCGATATCCGAACCACAGGGCAAACGTTGCAACAAGGCCGACATTTTCAATTTGCTGGCAGCCAGGCGTGTCTCAATTCGTTGACCCACCCGAACATCGGGTACGTTCATGCTTTGCGTTATGTCAAAAACAACGAGTGCACGCAGCACCTGATACGGTCTTTCAATACTTACCCCGCGCGCGCACAGAAACAACAAAACTATCGCGAGCACCAACAGCAGAACAGGCGCCGTCAACTGTCGACGAACAGCGCTAGGAAACGACACTGTCACCCCCAATCCGAAAGCCGGGCATTCTCACTACCATTGGCGCACCTCGGTGGCGCGCAAAAAAAGTAAAGGCAACAGGCAACACGCGGCGATCAGAAAACAGATAGTCTGCAACGACAACCGTGGTATCTGCTCGGCATAATGCAGTGGCAAATTCTGCAGACGATTGACATCATTCACCGCGCGCTTCAAATCACTTGAGGATTCTGCGGTATAGGCGCGATAAGGTGCACCGGTGGCGGCGAAGAAGTCATGCAGGCTGCGCTCGGGAGAATAGTCTTCATCCTCGCCAAACAGGGTTGGTCCGTTGCGCGAGCGAATGTATATCCAATACAGCGATGCACGACTGACCTCCAAAAGTTCAGTCAGATCACGGCGGGTGACGCCATCGATATGCGCCGCACCGTCGGAGACCAGCAAGACAATCCGCGACCCGGTGTAAGGCTCGTTGGTAAAATACTCAAGCGCGCGTTCAAGCCCTGCGGCCATATTAGTCTGCGACAGACCGCGACCAAAATCACCGGAGCTGATTGCCCCCTGAACAATTGCCTGTTTACCCGTGAGCGGCAGAACCGGTATCGGGAAGGTACTGAATGCCACCATCGCAAACATATCGTTGCTACGGTTGCTGACGAATTCGCTCAGCACGCGCCGGGCAATCCGCCCTTTGGATTCAAATCCGGCGACCGCCGCCCCAACCATGGCATTGCGCTCAGTGGCAAACGGCTGATCCATGCTGCGCGATCGATCGATCAGTAAAACAACATGCGCACCGGTGCCAACGCGATCGACCTGGTGCGCCGGTTTATGCAGACCGGCAATACCCAGTGACATGGCAACGATCGCAAGGCTAGCAAGCGTGTTCGACAACATCAAAAGCCGCGTGGCCAGTTTATCCGTTGGCACATGGGACACCGAGCCACTGGCATGATCAATCGAGCGCGAGCGCAACCACGGCAAAATCGCTAAGCCCGCTAACAGCAACAGCCATGGATTGTCACAGGCGGGCCAGTTCATCAGGGGAGTCGATCGTGGCCCATGGTTTGTACCGTCGCCTGCGGACTGCGCTCCGGCATGACGTCTTCATCATCATCGACCAGCAGTCTGGCGTCAGGCAACATTCTCAACACCCGCGCAAGGTTAACCCGTGCCTGCCAGTTGTCCGGATCGTCGCGCAGTATTTTGCGGTAGTTCTCTTTGGCCAGCTCCAGCAGCGGAATGCGCTGTTCGGCATCGCCCTTTTTTTCGAAATCCACCGCCTGGCGGATATAGGTTTGCGATAACTCGAACAACACCGGTACGCGAAGCCGCGGCGACTGCTCGATATCAATCGAGGCAAAAACCTGTTGCGCCTGTGCATAATCACCTTCCTGCCGGAGTTGCCGCGCATTTGCAAAAACACCGTATTCAGATGTGTGACCTGACGCGGCTCGATAATCCTCCGCTCGCATTGAATGGTTGTAACGCCAGTCCTGATAAAGCGCCATGAGCTGACAACCACAGGCGATGAGCAGGATGAGACCGGCTACTGTCATTACGTTCTTTTGCGTGTTGCTGATCATTCGCAGCGTTTGAGCCTGGCGGCGAGCTGTTTCAACCCGGCGAGATCAAACCCCGAATCCTCGGTCGTGTCCTGCTGTTCGGGCAAATGATAAAAATAGCGATCTGACCAGGTAAAAAAATGTTCAATGTGTGGCCGGTGGCGAGCCAGTGACGGGCGAGCACTCAGCAACTGATCCAGATCAGCGCTGAGCACGGTTTGATCGAGTGTGTCATTGAATGCCTTGTGCATGGCTTGCGACGCCGTCGTGAGATCGGAAGCATTACCCGTCGACAGACGTGCGATGGTCTTGTGCGCCACATGAAAAGGTTTACGCGCGCGTGCCCGAAGCGGTGCCAGCAAATACTGTTGAAACGCCGGTATAAAAAACACAACCGCCAGCAACGCCAACGCTGCGGCCTTCAATACCCGCGGGAAAAGGGCAATGGCGGGCTCCGGCGCAAGCGGCAAAAGTTCAGGCATTTCGCCTGCATCGCGGTTGCCGCTGAGCAAATAAGGGGAGACCGTCAAACCCCACGGCCTCAGCACCACGGGATAGACATCATCCCTGCTGGCAAAACTGACAATCGCAGCGGGAATCATGGTGCCAACCAGATTGTTGTGGTAATTGATGACCTGATAGTGAAAACTGATCTGGTAATTCACCGCGCCCCAATGTCGCGTACGGTTGACCCTGATTTCATTCAGTGCCACGTAGTCAGACACCCTGCCCTTTTTAGGCAAACTGTCTTCAACCAGTGCATAGGGCTTGCGAATCCTGATATCCAGATAATGGGTAATCTGGTCGCCAAGCATATATCCCGTATCTCTGGGACGATCGATCTGCTGGTGAATGACCGGACCATCGGCAGCGATTACCACTGAATGAATCATTGTGAACACCAGCAGCAGGGCAATGTACCAACAACGTGGCGTCACCTGACCCATGTTAGTGATAAACAAAGTGCCGGCTGATGTCATCGGCGACTATCCGGTCGGTGGCGGTTAACAGCGCATGGCCGCGTGTGTCACATATTTCATGCAACTGCGCAGACTTGCGTTTATAGGCATCGCGAAAACGCGCGCGCATCGACGGCCGCATAAAGCAGGTTTGTACCGCGCCGGTTTCAACATCGGCAAGCGTAAACAGACCAAACGCGGGCACTTGCGAAATTTCGGTACTGTCCTGCAGCAGCACTGGCACAACCGCATGGCGTGCCAGCGCATCGAGCGTGTGCGAGAGTAATTGTGGTTCGAGGAAAAAATCCGACACCAGAAAGACCAGCTTGCGACGCGCGGTTAGCAGGCTGGCGGCATTGGCCAGACCATCGGCACTTTGTGAACGGGCATCAAACGCATGTAGTTTGTTTGCGATAGCCAGTCCGCCATCAGCACGCCGGCCGGGTGGACTGACAAATTCATCGAGTATCCGTGCGGCGCAACCATAGAACGCGAACGAGTCACCATTGCGAAAAACCGAGCGCGCCAGAAGCTCTGTAAAATCTGCCAGCATATCGAGTTTGCGTACACCGCGGCGCACTGCCATCGACGCAGACAGGTCGGCCAGAATAACCACTTCGACCGAACTCGTTTGACGATATCGACGCGCGAGCAATCGATCCAGCGGATCACGCGCACTGGCCATCAGGTCGAAACGACGTGGATCGACACCCTCGCCCAATGGAATATGCGAATCAAACTCGAAGCCGTCGCCTTGCGCTGCTGAGCGGTGTTGTCCAGGGTGACCGGTGCTGGGATGCCAGGCCAGCCGATAGTGGATCTCGTCCGTATCGGCAAAGCGCTTGCCATCCGGATTCATGGCGCAGATACCCTGTTCAGAATCTGCTGAATTAACTGCGGCACCAATAGTGCGCGGCGCAATTCATACACCGGCGTTAGAAAAATTCTGTGCGCCACGCAAGGCATGAATACACTGCGCAGGTCTTCGGGCAGCAGCGCGTACCGGCCGCTCATCCACGCCTGAACACGCGCGGCGCGCATCAACATGCTCATGCCACGCGGACTCATACCCGCCTGTACCAGTTTGTCAGCGTCGATGCCATCGATCGTGACGCCATATCGATGCGGTGCGCGCGTGGCCTCGGCCAGACTCAGCGCATAGTCCTGCATCGTCGAGCTGGCCTGCACCGATGATTGAATCTTTGCCGCGATGTCATTGAGTTCCTGAAAGGCGATGATGCCCTCGGGGATGGAATGGATCAGTGCATCGACATCGTGATAGCGAGTATTGAACATCAACTCGCGCTGGTGTTCGCGATCGGTCGGCATGTCGATATTAAATTCCATCAGGAAGCGGTCGCGGGCGGCAGCGGGAATTTCGTAAGTCTCATCGCGCTCCACCCGATTGCGATCAGCCATGACCTGCAAATGGGGAAAGTGATACTCGGTGTTGAATGCCCCAACGGTTTTTTCGGCCATCACACGCAACATTAGCGAGTGCACCTGGGGCCTGGCGCGATTTATTTCGTTAAAGAAGAACATCGACAGCTGCTCGCCATTTTTCAGTAACGGCCCCGGATCTACCTGCGGCTTGCCATCGCGGTTGATGTAAGTGTGGTAGATCAAATCGCTGGGCATCAGATCGACAGTGCCCTCTATACGCTCGACTGTGCCCCCAATAGTGCGACCAAACGCGCGCAGCAACGTTGTTTTGCCAACCCCGACATCACCTTCAAGCAGCAAGTGCCCACGCGCAAATGCGGCAACGGTCAGCCAGTGCACAGCCGCTTGCTGCCCCAGTACAATGCCGTTGATTTGATCCTCTATGTTCGCTGCGCGCGCGCACCAATCCGTAAGTACGCTATCATTGTCCACCATGCGTTGCTTCATTCCTCTCGTTGGGCGGTAATCGTATAGCGCGTCGGGACAAGCACTCGACGAAACCCAGTCTACCAGCAATGCACTTACTGACACAGGCGTCACTATGTTTCGAGGATATCTGGCCCTGCTCTGCTTCATCATGCTGCATATGCCAAACACAATATACGCTCAGCAAGTTCCCGACGACGCCATGCCCGGCATGCTCGTCCACTCGGGCGTACGCCACCACCACATACACTGCAGCGGACCGGCAAACGTGTCGACGCCAACCGTTGTGCTCGAGGCGGGACTGGGCAGCACTATGCTCGACTGGCAAAACGTGCAAGCCGATCTATCATCGTCTTTCAGGGTCTGTTCCTATGATCGCGGAGGTTACGGCTGGAGTGCGCGCGCGCAAACAGTGCGGCTGGTACACGTGATCGCCGACGAACTGCATCAATTGCTGCTGATGGCAGGCGAAAAACCACCTTATCTGATCGTCGGCCACTCGTTTGGTGGACTGCTGGCGATGAATTTTGCCCATCGGTATCCGGAGAAAACCGCCGGGCTGGTTCTGGTCGATTCCACTCACCCGCTGCAGTTCCAGACCTTTGATCAGGCCGGTATTCCGACGCCTCAGGCACCCAGTGGTGGCACCTTCTTTATCCGCAACTTCGCCAATGTGCCGGCAGCACTTCCGCAGGCGATAAAGCCGCTGGCGCAACGACTGGCCGCGCAGCGAAAGTCAGTGGAAGTGCTCTACGGGGAACTGCGACATCTGCGTCGCAATGCGGATCTGGTCGCCAATGCGTTTCCGGTCACTAATCAGTTGCCCGTCGCAGTATTGAGCAGATCCGGCGATGTCGCAGCCGATGCACCGGCACCACGCCAGTTGCGCGAGAAAGTCTGGCGCGATCTTCAAAATGACCTTGCTGCACGCTTTGAAACACCGCTGCTGACGGCCAATACGACCGATCACTACGTTCATCTAAGCGATCCGACGCTCACCAATCAGGCGATCAGAAACCTGATTGCCCGGATGCCGTGATCGAACGCATTGAGGGTTGATTGCCGAGTCAATCTAAATACCAGATACTACAACGCACACTCATCGTGCAGTGGTCACAATCTGGTGAGCTATTTTGCAATCGTTTGAAAAGCGGAGCAAAATACGGGGTGCGCGACGAGTCAAACTACCATCGAACGCAACTCTTTTGTGGTGAGCGGCTGGCAAACGATCAAGCCCAGAGCAGCGGCCCGCGGCGTCAAGCCGATGCTTAAAGGCGCGTGCCAGCGATGGTGAATTTGTTGCTAACGATTTAAACCCCCTTGCCAATACCCCTAGCCGGGCATAGCAGGCAGCCTTCAAATCATACAGGAGGATTACATGAACAGCCCCCACAGCGCCGTTTTCCCCAGGGCACTGGTTTTTATTACGTTATTGGCATTCGGCATCACCGCACAGGCGCAGCAATCACCAGCCGAATACTGGGAAACCAATCTCAAACAGGCCTATTTCGGTGATCGGGAAATACTCGACGCGGGCGATCTGCTATCGATAGATGCGCCCAAGCGAGCAGAAAATCCTGCCGTGGTGCCTATTCGCATTACCACCGGCACCAATCAGAACGCCGAACAATCGATACGCTCTATCACACTGATCGTCGACAAGAACCCTGACCCCAAAGCCGGTGTATTCAACTTCACCCAGGCTAGTGGCCAGGCAGATCTGGATTTGCGTATACGTGTGGATCAGTACTCGATGGTTCGGGCAATTGCCGAGACCACCGATGGCAAACTCTACATGACCAGCCGTTTCGTTAAGGGCAGTGGCGGCTGCTCGGCACCGGCCGCAGGTGATCTGGAACTGGCAATGTCGCGGCTGGGCAAAATGCAACTGCGCACCAAGCCCGCTACCGAGAACGGTCTGAGCCAGCTACTCGCTACTCAACTGAAGGTCAGCCATCCCAACATCACTGGTATGCAGAAAGATCAAGTCACCCACCTGATTATGCCGGCGCACTTCGTCAAACAAGTGAATGTAAAACTGGAAAATGAGGTGATATTTTCAGCCGAGCTTGGGATCAGCATCAGTGAGAACCCGACCTTTGGCTTCTATCTGTCGCCGGGTGACGAAGGCGGCAAGCTCACCGCCGAGGTGATCGACAATAAAGAAAACATCTTCACCAAAGACACTGAAGTTACCGTACTGAACAAAAGCTGAAGTCTCAAAACAATGGCGGCGCATCAGGCGCCGCCATTCACTGAAAAACAGTTGTAACCCCGCCTGGGCTACGCCCTCACTGAAGCGGTTTGCCGTTCTCGTCCACTAACGGAATACCGTACTCCATCAGAATTTCTTTTATCTCTGCCTTCTTCTTCACCAGTACCTCGTCGAGCTGATTTCGCCATTGTTTGTCGGGATGACGCACGCCCAGTGCGAACGGAAAATCAAAGCGAATGCTTGGCGTGGACTCCAGCGGTACAATGCCAATGTCCGCATCCTTACTCTCATTACGCAATTGCGCCGCCAGCGGCCCCCATAGAATCGCCATATCGATATTGCCGGCAAGCAAGTCGTCGCGCTCGAGTTGAGCAGGCGCCACGTTGGGATCCCCACCCTGCGCCACATAGGGCACGAGTTGCAGAAACATATTGTTCTCGGCCAATAGCCGCACACCCGGATTGCGCTCATGCGCGCCAATTTTCAGCTCACCCTTGCGCTCAGGTGACATCGCCAGAAAATCAGCCTGTGTCTTGATGTCGTCAAAACCCTTGCCTTTCACATAAGCCAGCGCATAGGTTGAGCGCATGTACGCTTCGGTTGTGATGGTCAGCTCATAGCGATGCGGCACACCCATCACCACGTCGCAGTGGTATTGGCCTGTATTGGGATTTTTCTTGCGCAGCGTGTTGCGGATGAAACCCAGCCGCTGTGGAAACCAGTAGTACTCAACCGGCAAATTGAGCTCTTCCGCCAGCAACGCGGCAATCCGGTTCTCATAGCCCTCCAACTGTCGGTTGGACATGGGCAAATAATTGCCATCGGCACAGACACGAAACGCATCGCGACTGTCCTCGTGGTCATCTGCGTTTACTGCAGCGTTCAATCCAAACAGGAGTGACAACAGAAGAATTTTCTTTTTCATGGATTACCTGGCAACTGTTGCAACGATTGGACAAACACGACACAAGCCCGGATTATCCATGGAATTGACGATTTCTCACCCCTCCATCAAACACTCCGGGCCAGACCAATCGCCTCATGTCGTGATACTGCCACGCAGTTTAAAAGATGACATCGTCTAACCGGCAAACTGTGCGCTGTATTAAATTTCTACTCCGGGGCAGAGCGCGTCAGAGGCTCTGCCTAGACCTTTCCTGCAATGCAGGCCTTTCCTACAGCATGCCCTTTTTTTCGAGGTCTTTACGAAGCTTTTTTACCAGTCCCTTTGCCGCCTTGAGGCTGGCGGTTGTCGAGGCGGTTTCAAGGTACTGATTAAGCAGTTCGTCAAGGTTGTCGGGCTGGCCGACAACAATAAATCCGCCCATCCGTGCGCCCCAATGTGGCGTACATTTGTAGGTGATGATGCCTTCACCTTCCACCATCATTGAATAGTCGACACTGAGTTCACTTAAAAACGGTGTCAGATCTGCAGGCGACATTTCGCCGATCGACTCGACCAGGTGTGCTGCCATATTCACCCAGGAAATGGTGTCACCCACTTCCGCGTAGGCAATCAGTGGATCGAACTTCACACCAACCGCTTTGATCTTCACCGTTTTCGGCTGGGTGTTTGCCTCGGGAGTTTTTTCTTCTTTCGCGGCTGCAGCTACTTCGATCGCAGGGCCTTGCGTACAAGCCTCAGCGCATCCGGTGCCACAACACTCGGGATCGGCTCCCAATGCACGATGGCCGGTATCGGTATTCATGGCAAGGCCAACGTTGGCCGTGGTTGTCAGGGTAAGCAGAGCAGACAATAAAATGGCTGATCTCACAGTGGGGAACCTCCCGATTCTTTTTGTTTGAGCTGACGCAGGACGTCGTTGATATAAAAAAGGCAGCCCATGGCCGCCTTTAGTACTGCCGCCCGCAGGTGCGGGCGGCAGCAGTTACCGCTGTAGAGCTACTTGCCTGGCAGGGCAAATACAGTCATCACACCGCCAAGCTGGGTGTAGTCGCTGAGCTTCTTGTACGCACCTACAGCACCCAGGCCGTCTGTGTCGTTTTCAAGGCCTGCAGCCATGCCAATACCAGCCCAGCCACCAACACCAGACAGGACGCCGACGTACTGCTTGCCGTCGTGCTTCCAGGTGTTGACGTTACCGATGATGCCGGAAGGTGTCTTGAAGCTGTAGAGCTCATCGCCAGTCTCGGCGTCGATTGCTTTCAGGTAGCCTTCCAGTGTGCCGTAGAAGACGATGTCACCATCGGTTGCCAGCGCACCACTCCAGACTGAGAAACGCTCCGGAATTGACCACTTGATTTCGCCGGTTTTGTTGTCCCAGGCAATAAAGTTACCGAGGTTGCTGCTGCCGTCACCGGTGACTTTACCGGCCGGGAACATGCTCAAGGTCGCGCCAACGTAAGGCTGGCCTGCAACGTACTCGACTTCAAACGGCTCGTAGTTCATGCACACGTGGTTGGTTGGCACGTAGAACAGATCCGTTTTCGGGGAGTAGGCAGCGGGCTGCTGATCTTTACTACCCAGTGCCGCCGGACAGACGTTCTCGGTGTTCACGTCCTCACCATTCTGGTGAGTACTGTACTGAGCCACGACCTGTGGACGACCGGTTTCCATATCGACGTGAGTCGCCCAGTTAACCGCCGGATCGTACTTTTCAGCGACCAGCAGTTCACCGGTTTCGCGGTCGAGGGTGTAGCCGAAGCCGTTGCGATCGAAGTGGGTCAGCAGCTTGCGCTCTTTGCCGTCGATCATCTGGTCGGTCAGGATGTTTTCGTTGATACCGTCGTAATCCCACTCATCGTGCGGAGTCATCTGGTAGAACCATTTGGCCATACCGGTATCAAGATCACGCGCCATCAAAGTCATCGACCATTTGTTGTCACCCGGGCGTACAACCGGATTCCATGTCGACGGGTTACCCGTACCGTAGTAAACCAGATTCAGGTCGGGATCATAGGTGTACCAGCCCCAGGTTGTGCCGCCCCCAATTTTCCACTGATCACCCTTCCAGGAATTCAGGCTGGAATCTTTGCCAATCGGCTTGAGCATCTCGGTGGTTTTTTCAGGATCGACGATCATTTCATCGTCAGGACCCGTGCTGTAGGCTTTCCACGCCAGCGAGCCATCGCTGATGTTGTAGGCCGCTACGAAGCCGCGCACCCCATACTCACCGCCACTGATCCCTGTGATGATCTTGTCTTTCATGACGATGGGCGCATTGGTGTTGGTTTCACCGATTTTCGGATCACCGTTCTTGATGCTCCACACCACCTCGCCGGATTCGGCATTGAGCGCGACCAGCGTGGTGTCTGCCTGTTGCAGGAAAATCATGCCGTCAGCGTAGGCCAGACCACGAGCAACGGTATCGCAGCACATGACCGGGATAGTTTCGTCCGCATCCTGAATGGGCTCGTAGCTCCAGTTCAGGGTTTGGTCGTCAAGGTTCATTGAGAAAACCTTGTTCGGGAAGGGCGTGTGGACATACAACGTGCCATCCACGACCAGTGGGCCGCCCTCGTGGCCACGAAGTACGCCAGTTGAGAATGTGTAAGCTACTTGTAAGTCGCCGACGTTATCTTTGTTAATTTCGTTCAGTTCGCTGTAACGCTGGCCGGCATAGTTGCCACCCCAAATCGCCCAGTTATCTGGGTTAGATGTCGCGTCCATCACGCTCTGGTTGGCGCCAGCAGCCACTGGCAGAGCCACAGCAGTCGCTACCATTAACCTGGATAGTGCTTTCACAGGTGTCTTTCCTCCGATCGAATGGGAATATTCGCAGTTGTAGTTGGTATCGCAACGTCTCACAAGAGTGGTTAACGATGCCCCCGTTATGGATACTACCCCCCATTTGAGGTAACGTCATCTACTTTTTTCAATCGGGAAAATCGGGCAAAAAATCGGCAGGGTTACCAGTCCCCAGCGGCAAAATCAACGATGGATTGCAACATCTCGTTGACCCTTACGGCAATGCTGTGCAAGGGCGGTTCATCGAGCGGCAGCAGTTGCGCCTCGATCCTGACTTCTCCGTCATCGACCTCATTAAGGGTGATGCGACAGGGCATTAGCACAAGATAATCCATACTGATTTCAAGGATTTCGCGTGCTGCCTGGATGTTGCAGAAATGCACCACTGAGGCCAGAGGGAAATCGATTTTCTGATCCTGGCGATCGTTGATGGCACGACCGATGGAATTCACGCCGGTGATGCGGTAGTTGCGTTCGGTGATTGCAAATTCCAGGTCGGCAAACGTATCGTCGAACGAGGCCTTAACAGTGCGGGTGTAAGTTCCGCCCGGTGCTATCCGGCGCTCTGCCTGCGCGACCCCGGCGAACCCGAAGCCGAGCATACTCGCGGATAAAAGCCCGATAAACTCCCGTCTGCCAGGCCTGTTTGTCAATTGCTGATGATCTCGGTCATCACGAATTCATTGTCTTTGGTGTCGCGGGCAACCGCTTTGAGTTCGCCGGTTTCATCCTGATTGAACGTGAACCGGAAACTGGGGTTTTCGCTGATCGAGAAATTGGTCTGCGCCTGCATGATCAGCTCATCATTGAACGTCACCAGTACGTCTTTGATGTAGTGAGCCGGAATAAACAAGGTACTGAGCTGGTCGCGCTGCATGCCCGTGTTGTTCGGATGACTGATCATCAGTTGTACATTTTTTACCGGACTCGAAGGTAAATCGCTGTCACTGAGCCTGAATCGCATATTGCCCAGGCGGGCTTTGTGTTCTTCCTGATTCATTCCCGGAGGGGCGGAACAACCGGCGCCACGCGACTTCACCCACTTTTTGTCCATGTAGAGACTGCCGTCCGACAATTCGGCAACCGCCCTGACAAAGGTATAGCCATTGACCCTTACCCTGGTGGATATTTCTTCCAGTGGACGGTTGGCAGACAGCGTAAAAATACCGGCCATCGGCAGGGGATTGACGTCGACCGAAAGGTAGACCTTGTCTATCGTGACCAGTGGGTCATCGGGTGCGCGAGTGGTAATGGTCAAAGGTACCAGGGCGTCGTTTTCGGCGCGCGCGGGGATATCAAGACTGATAACCTGCTGGCCCTCGCCCTCGACTATCGTGCGCTCGGAAAAGTACTGATTACTGATAGCCTGCCAGGTCTGCTCTACCTGTGCCGGCGTATTGGCACCGCCAAAGTCAGCGTATTGATCGGTATCAGAGTGGGCAGTACCGGCCGCACCGAGCGCTGCCGACCACACGGGCAGCACCAGCAGCAAACTGCCGGAAATGAGTTGCTTAAACATCAGTTGGTTCCTCCAAAGCCCGGGGTTTTTACTGTTTTTCCGGTGCTTTTAGCTGTTTGATGGTACAGGAATCGAGGGCTTCCTTTTCCAGATCGCGCACACTGCCGATGAAGTCGCGCGCGTTTGGCACATCCCGAAAGGCACCGCCCTTCTCACCCGGCGTGTTGATCAGTACACCCAGTGTTTTTGCTTCGACATACTTTTTATAGCTGATCGTGGCGGCGACTTTGTCTAGCGAACAGGAACACGCGTACATGTTTTCGTAGACCTGTGGACCCAGGCGGTTCATGCAACCGATCACGTATTCCACGCGCGCAAGCGTCGGAAAATCGTTTGCGACAACCGGGCCACACCAGCCCGCCAGTCCTACCAAGCTACACAAAACCGTTTTCCTCATCACGCCTCTCTCGATTGTTTTGGGAGCGAGTATACTTGATCAATCTCACCATTGTTGAGGCAGACTCCCTCAATATGAATTCAGACAAACTAACAGATTTAACACCTGCAGCGCATAACGGCTTGCTCGATCGACGCCTGTTTATGCGCGGCGGTGCGGCGACACTGGCCGGGCTGTTAGCCTCTCCTGTGCTCGCCCGCGAACCGTGGATGAACGTGCCAGGAGATGCCTTTTCAAACTACGGTCAGCCATCAGAACATGCGAAATCAGTGCGCTGGATTTCGGCCACTGCAGCATCTGCCAGCAATGGATTGTCGTGGACTCCCATCCACGAACTGGAGGGCACCATCACGCCATCGGGGCTGCACTTTGAACGTCATCACAATGGTGTGCCGAGCATCGATCCGACACAACATCGCCTGCTGATTCACGGCCAAGTCGAACGCGCGCTGTTTTTCAATCTAGAGGATCTGCAGCGCTACCCACTGGAGTCGCGCACCTGTTTCATTGAATGCGGTGGCAACAGTAACGCCTGCTGGCGCGAAGACCCGATCCAAACGCCGGCAGGGTTTTTTCACGGCATGATTTCAACCTCCGAATGGACGGGTGTGCCGCTGTCCATTCTGCTCGACGAGGCCGGCGTAAAGCCTAACGGGCTATGGGCCATCGCCGAGGGCGGTGATGCCTATGCAATGAATATCAGCGTACCGGTGGAAAAACTCTACGACGATGCGCTGCTCGCGCTGTACCAGAACGGTGAGCCGGTGCGTCCGGAAAACGGCTACCCGATGCGCCTGCTGCTGCCCGGCTGGGAGGGTGTGACGAACGTTAAGTGGCTGCGCAGACTGCACATCGCAACGCAGCCAGCCATGGCGCGCAACGAAACCGCCAAGTACACCGAGTTGCAACCGTCGGGTCGCGCCCGGCAGTTCACCTTTCCGATGCCGGTCAAAAGCGTCATCACCAGCCCGTCACCATCGATGCGGCTGCGTGGCCACGGGGTCTATCCGGTGACCGGTCTTGCCTGGAGCGGCGCCGGCCGGGTGAAACGCGTTGAGGTCTCGGCCGACGCAGGACAAAGCTGGGCCGACGCACTGCTGCAAACACCCGTGTTGTCAAAATCTACCACCCGATTTCGTATTCCATTGCGCTGGCAGGGACAGGAACTGACCTTGCAGAGCCGCGTCACCGATGACCGCGACTCTGTGCAGCCAACGCGCAGCGCGTTGATCGAGGCGCACGGACGGCAGGGATATTTTCACTATCACGCCATTAATAGCTGGCATATCGACTCGGACGGGTTTGTCTCTCATGTTTATGCGTAATTTTATTTGCGCGGTGAGCATGACATTGCTAACAAACACTACGGCAACAATGGCGGATTTTTCGCACGATCACCGCCCCGACCTCGGTGCGCCGGCAAATACCGCGAATGTGGCCCGGTGGAACATCAGCGTTTTTCCCGACGGTGATGGCCTGCCGAACGGATCTGGCAGTGTGGAGACTGGCGCCACGCTCTACGCCAATCTGTGCAGCGGCTGCCACGGCACCCATGGCGAAGGCGCATTGGCAGAAGAGCTGGCCGGTGGCGAAGGCACCCTGACCGATCGCTACCCGGACAAGACCATCGGCCTGTACTGGCCTTACGCTACGACGATTTTCGATAGCATTCGCCGCTCCATGCCGTTGCAGGCACCCGGCTCACTCAGCAATGACGACAGCTACGCACTCACCGCTTTTCTGCTGTACTTAAACGGCATCATAGAAATCGACACCGCACTTGATCGCGATGCTTTGATCGGCATAAAAATGCCTAATCGCTATGGCTTTGATCCAATCTATCAACCCACACGCTAACACACCTGCGGGCTTACTCTCTATCGCCCTTCTGGCGCTGACACAAAACAGAACACCTCCGAACGGTCGGATTCGCTGAGCGAGTCGGCCAGTTGCTTGAACGGTGCCTCAGGCAGCGCGCCGGCAGCATCACCCACCTGATAGCGAGCGAGAAACGAGTTGTATTGCTGATCGCAGGCAAAATACTGTTCGCTGGCAACCCAGGGCTGACCCGTGGCCGTGACCGGGCTGAACGATGAGGAAAAAATCACGTATTCGGTTTGCCCGTCGTGCTCGCGCTTGCCGCCGATCAGGTTGTGCACAGAGACATGGGTGATTTCATAGGTGGCATCGCCAAACACAATCGTGCCGCCAACGACATCGGTACGACTGTTGCCCGACAGTGAAAAGGCTAAAGAGGCCTCACCGTCACCAGAAGCCTCGCCCACCAGCAATACGTCGGCATATAGCGATGTGCAAAGGCCCAGCGTGGCGAGGGCGGTCAGTAATTTCACACAAAACAGGCGACAGGCGCGCATGGATTTCCCCCCGGGGAAAATGATCGTCGATGGTTTCAGTATCCACAACGTCGACCGCATCTGCAAGTGCCGGATCGGCAGTTTTTCAAGCCGATAAACGACGACCAAACGACGGTCGGAATCGCCACAGCAACAGTAGCAACGCAAGTGTTGCCGGAATCCAGCGAAAGTCTACGAGCACCGTCTGCGGTGTTGAATAGGTGTTGGTCAGCGCCAGATCGGCCAGTTGCTCAGGCGCGTCCGGCGCCAGGTAATGCAACTGTGACAAACGCCCAAGCGTCGCCAGATGTGTATCACGCCGACGGGACAATTCCTCGTTGCTCGGACTGCCATCCTGGCGCTGTATGACTTCCTCGGCGCTCCAGTAACCACTCACTGCGCCGTTTTCATCGAGTTTTGGAATACGCACTGGCACGGTACCCCCAATGCCCGCAATAATTCCGTTTACCTGATACTCGCTGGCGTTGGGCATGCCGCGACTGCCGGCCCTGAGCGGCGGCGCTTCGTGTCCATCGGTCATGAAAACCACATGGCTGCCATCGGCCAGCTCATCAACCGCACGCATACTCTGGTGCAACCCCTTACCGATGCCGCTGGCATCGCTCCAGCGCATAGTGCCACCGATCATTTCAAGCGCAGCCAGCAAACCTTCGTAGTGTTCGCACACCTCCACCGGCACCAACAGTGTAAGCACCCGTCGGCCGGTGAAGATGCTCCATCCAATTCGCGATCCACACGGCAAACGCGTGAGCAGATTTGCCGCCGCCGCTTTCGAAAAAACCAACCGACTGACCGCTTCATCACCGATAAATCGATCAGTCACATTCATACTTTGTGAAATATCAAACGTGACCAGAAAACTATAGGCCGGCGCCTGGCGCGCATAGGGTCGAAGCCATACACTCACCAGCAACAGCAATAGTGCAGCCACGATGACGGCGTTGTGTCGAAAAAAAGCCCTTGTGTTTGACAGCAAATCGTTCAAGGCAGGTTGTCTGCTTCAAAATCGGGAACAATCACTCTGACACTTTTCGGTGGCGGCCCCTTATTGCTGTTGTCTGTATCGCGCTCGGGGGCCACGCGCAACGCCAGCTCAAGATTGTACCGCGCATCCCAATCGGTGGGATTGTGTTGCAATAAATCCCGGTAGCGCTGCTTTGCAATTTCAAGTAGCGCCCGTGTGGTACCCCCTGGCAAGTCTTCTCTTGTGCCTTCCCGCAGATACAGGTTAGCCAGATTAAAGCGCGCCACCTGCCCTGGCAATTGCTCCGAGTAGCGATCGACCAGGGCTACGAACATCGCCTCCGCCGCTTCGAAATTTTCGCCCGCTGCGAGCGCGTTGGCCGTGGCGAGTGCGATGGCCGGGTTGGCATCGCCCACTGGTGCCAGTGGCGATTCTGTCAATACCGATGGAACGCGATCAACAGCCGCCACGGTTTCGCGGTACTGTATCTGCTGCCATCCGTGCCAGAGTGATACGACCAATGCGCAGGCGCTAACGGCGCCGAACAGGCTGTGCATGGTTCGGCGCCTCATTGTGACAACCCTCGCCGAAACCACGCCATCAGCACAAGCCCCGCGCAGCCACACAACGCGGCTATAAAAAAGTAACGACTCAAATCCTGCCCGGGTATGCGCTCAAAGTAACTCAAAGGCTGGTTGTGTTGGGAGTCTATAGCTGCAACTGCCTCACCCATCGACACTTCATCATCCGCCTCAAACACCTGATAGGGAGTGCCCAGATCCTTGAAGAAAAGGTGCAAAGCAATCTCATCAGAAATTTTGTCAGCTCGGGTGCCAATGGTGTCTGCCTGCTCGAAGTTGGCATTGTTGATACCGCTTTTTACATAGATGAAATAGAGGCTGATTTTGTTCTGTTGTAACCCTTCACTGATTTTGCGGCGCGTATCTTTATCCAGTTTGGCCCCACCATCCGAAACCAGCAACAGCACCCGGCTGCCGGTATACGGCCGCTGATCGAAAGCCTGTATCGCCGACAGCAGCGCCGCCCCCATATTCGTCTCTTTTGCACCGCGACCAATCGAACTGGCATCTAGCACCCCCTGCAACAATCGGGTGTCACTGGTGAATTGCGCCACGCGCATCGGCGTGACGTGAAACAAGGTCAACGCATAGCGGTTTTTCGGACGCTTTTGCAGCAGCCATTCCAGCGCGCCTCTGGCGATATCATTCTTTGACTGGGTTTTCTGCTTGGCCTGATAGTCCTTTCGGATCTTGCGCCGGATGAACGAGTCCATACTGGCACTTCGATCCAGCAGTATTGATATCTCTGCACCGCGCCCAATGCGCTCCACCTGACCATCACGGCCGGCAGGTGCCGCCAGACCGACCAGCAGCAGTGCCAGCGTCACGACAGCAAGTGTCAGCCACACACGGTGTAATCGCTTGCCCGTTTGATCAACCGGAATCCACGCAAGCCACGGGATCGGTTGCACATCGCGCCGATTAGGCACCAGAGGCAACAGCGCCAGTGGCAACAGGATCAGCAACAACGGTCGCAAAAATTCGACACCGAACATGTCAGCGTCCACCGCTGCTGTGTGATTTTTCCAATCGATAGAGCTTATGGATCAACTGATCGACATCCATATCAGCATCCTGCACTTGCTGACCTCTGTCCTGCTGAAAAAACCGAATCGCCGACAGCTGATAGAATTTTTCGATCGCCGGTCGCACAGACGCAAGCCAGGGTGCAGCGATAAACAGTTCGTCTATCGTCGACGGATTGATACTCTTGCCAGCAGTGTCATTAAAAGCATGGTGCAAGGTGATCCAGCTTTGATCATCACTGCGATCCAACCGCTTTATCGCCTTTTGCGCTTTGGCAAATGGCAAGACACGTCTGTCGCTGAATTGCCGGTACAACCACCAGAACAGCCATAACAAAAGCGTTGCGGCCAGTACCAGCAGGCTATGGGTCAGACTCGATACCGCATGCGGCGTTATTACCGATTGCGCGGTTCGATCGGGCTTCATTTGTGTACCCGGTTCCGCGTCACTCGCATCCACCAATAGTGGGCTGATCGAAAACGACCACTCGGGGATATCAAGCAAAGTTCCGTCAGCCCCCTCCAACTGTAATGCCGGAATGGCGGTGAGTCGGGTGTGGATCGGCGCGTTGATAATCTGATAGCGCAACTGCATTGATTCGCCGCCTGTTGAATCGACGTTGTCGTACCGAATCGGCAGTCTCACCAGATAGGCGCTGATCCGTTGTGCCTGGGCGAATTGCGAGTCTGTGGACGCGGGGCTAAAACCCGTAATACGTTGCACCAGTATATCGCCGATCGTATAGCCAAAGTCGCGCGCCGGTTGTTGCACGTTGGTATCGGCCGATGTAAACACAGGATTCGCGAACAGCAACAGGGTTAGCACAAACACTTGACAGTGTGCCGCAAGCTTGATCATGCGCTGTGCTCCATGAAGTAGCGAGACAGAGCTTCAGCATCAAATCCATCGCTTATAAAAAAGGGTACCGCATCGATGGCGGCAAACGCGTTGATTATTTCGTCTTTTCGCCTGGCAACGTTATCGCTCCACTGTTGTCTCGCGCTATCGTTTAACCACAGATGCTTTGCGCGCCATGTACCGATCTGTCTCAACGATAACCATCGCCCACTATCCGGTGGTTTAATTTCGGCACAATCCCAGATAACAATCGGCACCACCTGTGCACCGGCCAGCGGATCGAGGCGCTTGGCCAGATCGTCCAGCGACCAGTGAAAATCGCTGCAGATAAAAACCAGTTTTGCACGTGCCGATGCCTCTGCCACGCAGTGTGACAGCGCACTCGCATTCGCAGCACCAGCGCAGTTAGCCGATGGCACACTGGTGCTGACGAGCTCGGCCATGATTGAACCCACGCCGCGGCCCTGACGCGATGGTACCGTCAGATCTTCACGGTAGATGCTATCGAACGCCAGCATCGACACCGCATCGCCATAAGCCCCTGCACTAAAGCCCAATGCATTGATGAATTGCGCCGCAACCGACAACTTTGTACCGGCCGATCCAAAGTGCATGTTATGCGATACATCGACAATTGCACAGATATCGATCGACGCTCGGTGCTGATTGACACGCACCTGCCACTCGCGCCGCAAATCGGCAAGGCTTGCACGTAGATCGAGGCGACGCGGATCGGGTTGATCGAGCAGTCGCGCATGGGCGACAAAATTCATCCCCGCACCGCGACTTCGACTGCGATGCGACCCCGGACGGTTACCGGTGGTGGAGGTGGGCAGACGATAGACGAACTCCGCCGGCGTCATGTCGGTCACGGCGACGGCACTGCCTCGACAATAGCCTGCACCAGCAAGGGTGCGATCTCGGCGCGTCGCAATTCATACACCGGGTTGAAGAACACCCGATGGCCCAAAGCGGCGGGCAACACGGCGTGTACGTCGTCGGGTGTGACGTAATCGCGATCGGCGAGCCAGGCGACGACCCGCGACGCGCGCGTCAGCGCACTCATACCGCGCGGGCTGGCCCCTGCTAACACCAACCGGTCCATGTCCACACCCGGCAGAGCAATGCCAAACGCCTGTGGTGACTCGCTGGCGCGCCATACGTCCAGCAGGTATTTTTCTATCGTTGTGCTGGTGCTGACCTGCGCCTGAATCGACGCGGCCACAGCATTCAGCTCGTGCGCAGGACAAACACCGTGCGGCACAGCATCGATTAGTTGATCGGCGTTGTGATAGGCCGTATCGATGATCAGCGCACGCCGAATATCATCGTCCTGAGGTGTGGCCATGTTGAGCTCGAACATAAAGCGATCGCGCGCGGCTGATGCCAGCTCGAACGTCTCTTCTTTCTCAACGCGATTGCGATCGGCAAACACCGTCATGTGCGGAAACCGGTATTCGCGATTAAACGCCGAGACTGATCGCTCTGCCATCGCGCGCAGTAGTAATGACTGTACCTGCGGACGGGCGCGATTGATCTCGTTGAAGAAAAAGGTGGCAAGCTCCTCCCCGTGACGCAGCAACGGCCCCGGATCGATTCTGGGCTGGCCATCGGCATCGACGTAAGTATGATAGACGAGATCGTTGGGCATCAGGTCGATGGTGCCCTCAGTGCGTTCGAAAGCGCCACCGGTGGCACGAGCAAAGGCGCGCAGCACGGTAGTCTTGCCGACGCCCACATCACCCTCAAGTAACACATGGCCACGTGCAAGCAGGGCCACGGCGATCAGTCTGACGAGCGCCGATTGCCCAATGACAACACGATTGATTTCGGCCTCGGTATCCAGCACGCGTTGCCGCCAGTGCACGAGCTGCTGCGCTGAGAGATCAGCGGTAGAGTTGGACAATCTTTCCTCACTGCTGCCAGTGGCTGGCAGCCTGTCAACTGAAATTCGGGAAGACGATCAACCCACTTCGCTACCCACATTTGTGGTGACAGGTTATATCACAGATTTACAGGCGGACCGGGATTAACCACTCTGGCCCAGTGGAGGCTATCGACCCGCAGCGGCGCGGGTCGATCCCGATGATCGAAGACGCTACAGGAACAGCGTGACGATCGAAGGCCAGATCAGCAGTACGCTGAGCGCCATCAGTTGCAGGCCGATAAACGGCAGAAAGCCTTTGAATATATCGGTCAGTGATATGTGCGCTGGCGCTACCGATTTTAGATAAAACGCCGCGGGCCCAAACGGTGGCGATAGAAAACTCACCTGCATGTTCATACAGAACAGCACTCCGAACCAGACCGCAACCTGGCGCGGCTCGAGCTGGCCAATAATGCCAATCTCCTCGATCGGCAGTGCTTTGACGATCGGCAGAAAGACCGGGATGATCAACAATACAATGCCGACCCAATCCATGAAAGCGCCCATGAACAGCAAAATCACCATCATCGTGAGCAGTACCAGGAACGTTGGCATCTCGGCACCGACGATCAGGCCCGCAATATAGGTTGGGCCACCCGCCAGCGTATAGGCGCCGGAAAGCGCCGCCGCACCCACCGTCACCCAGATAATAGTGCCGGTTGAACGCAGGGTGCGCATGACGCTATCCCACACCAGACCAATCGATGCCTCACCGCGAAACAGCGCGATCAGGAACACAGCCAGTGCCCCCATACCAGCCGCCTCGGTGATACCGGTGACCCCGCCGTAAATTGAGCCGAGCACAATACCGATCACCGTCAGCGGCGGCACCAGGCCTTTGCCGCGTCGCCAGCCTTCAAGCGATTGCCGGAAGCCACAGATCAGCACAATGAAGAGCAACGCAGCGATCAGTATGCCGCCCAGGTACGGGATGTGTTCGATCATGCCGAGCACGGGCGGGTCCTGATCCTCGGTGAGATTCTGGTTGCGACCCAGCGCGGTGTAGATGCCGATTCTAAGAAGCAACAAAACGGTAGCACCAGCGACAAGAAAAGCCAGAAAGCCCAAGAACATGCGCCCTTTCTGCCAGCCTTGCGGATCCCCTTCCTCCGGTTCCGGCAAAGGGGCCAGAGACGGATTAATCCGGGTGCGAATCATGATGTAGATGATGATAAAACTGGCGAGCATAAACCCGGGTACAAACGCCCCGGTGAACAGAGCCTTGATCGAAGTTTCAGTGATCAAACCATAAATAATCAATACGATGGAGGGCGGAATCATGGTGCCCAGCGAACCCGACGCGCAGATGGTGCCGATGGCCAGATTCTGGTTGTAGCCCAGGCGCAGCATTTGCGGCAGCGCAATCAACCCGAGCAATACCACCTCGCCACCGATAATGCCTGACATTGCAGCCAGCAAAACCGCCATTAGCGAGGTGACGATAGCGATACCACCGCGGGTGCGACTCAACCAGAAGTTCAACGCATCGTACATCGACTTGGCAATGCCGGATCGCTCGAGCAACGATGCCATAAAAATAAACAGCGGCACGGAAATCAGCACGTACTCGGTGGTTAGATCAAATATTTTCTGCGTGAGGATATACAGCGGGCCAGTGCCTGGCCTGCTGGTCAGGAGCCCCTCTCCAAAACTCATTGGATTGGTGAGCAGAGTGGGCTCGAACTTCATGATCATGACAACCAGCGCCATCACCGCAGAGGCGAGCCCAAGCGGCATGCCGATCGCCAGGGTAAACAGCAGCCCCAGAATCAGCACAATTGATATGGTTGAAATATCCATCAGTTTTCACCTACGGAGCGTTTAATGGCCGCCAGTTCGTCTTCATCGAGATCCCCTGCGATAGTTTTGTCGGCCGGCGCCCGATTCCAGTCGGCGATCAGATTGACCAGCGACTGCATGGCAATCAACGCCACCGCAATCAACACCATCGGCTGCATAATGGCCGGGATGGGTGGGTCAAATGCGGTCCCAAACATTTCCCATTTATAAAACTTGGTGTAGAACACCTGATGATAACTGCCATATATCATGAAGAATGCGAAAAACCAGATTAGTGCCACGGAGATGACATCGAATATGTGCTGTATAAAGCGAGGCATGGCATCGTAGAGCAGGAAGATGCGAATGTGACACCGCTGCTGCATCGCGTAGTAACCGGACAACATAAAAACAAAGCCGGCGATCCATAGCGTCAGTTCGTTAGCCCAGAGTGTCGGCGCTTCAAACGCATAGCGCATCAGCACCTCGTAGAGCATGATTCCTGTCATCGCGATGATCAGCATCATGGTGACGCGCCCCAGAAACAACGCGATTCGGTCAAAGGAACCCCAGTGTTCAAACTCCATCGGAGCACAGCGAATCGTACGCAAGCCGATATAAAAGAAAACCGGTATTAACAGTAGTGCCGCCCAGTCAATCGGGTCGGCGAGACCGCCAAACAGACCGGGTAGATTGGGTGATACATCTTTGATCTTGTGCAGCCCGGTCATCTGATCAACCAGACTCTGATTTTCCGGTGGGATGAAATCGAGAATATACGCCGGCGTGTGCCAAATAGCCCATCCTGCGCAGACGATAAACGCAAATGGAACCAACCACTCCAGCAAACTGCCAGATTCATCTCGCATAGCGTTATTTCCGGTATTTTTCTAGCGTATCGTGTTTTGTCGCGACATTCGTTTTCGAACACACTACTGTGGCCTCACCGAACTAGCGCGGTCCGAAAATAGGACAGGCCCTTGCGGGCCTGTCCTGAGCAAGATTATTTATCCGCTCGACTTACTTCATTGCGCCCAGATCACGCAGGAAGCTCAGATGGCTTTCCAGCAGTTCTTTGGCTTCAGGGGTGGTGGCAAACTCAGTCCAGCCAGCCTGAACCGCTTCGCGGTACTTGCCCAGTTCTTCAGGAGACCACTCGTAAAGGTTGATGCCCTTGGCGCGCAATTCTTTGGCAGTCTGCGCGTTCTTGACTTCGTTGATGCTGGTGTTTTTCAACGCCAGCGCCTGCATACCGACTTTCAGGATTGCCTGGTGGTGAGACGGCATTTTGTCCCACACATCTTTGCGGCAGGCCAGGTGATCGGCAGGCATGGAGTGGAAACCCGGGAAGTTGGTGTGCTCGGCGATATCGTACAGACCCAGGCCAACGTTGTTAGTCAGGTTGGCAGCGTCTGCACCGTCGATGATGCCAGACTCAAGTGCGGTGAAGATCTCGTTGAAATCCATCACGATCGGCGAGGCGCCGAGGTTTTTGAAGATCAGTGAGATGATTCCAGGCGGGGAGCGGAATTTCCAGTTTTTGAAATCGTCAACGCCACGAATCGGTGCGGTAGAAGACAGCGACTCAGGACCCGGAATCCACCAGCCGATGAACTCCATATTGTGCTCGTTGTAGAGCTTATTGAGTTGCGCATAGCCATCGGCGTGCAGCAGCCAGGCCATTTGCTGGTAGGGGTTTTGATAACCGCCATTCAGGTCACCGGTGAACTGGAAGGCCGGGTTTTTGCCGGTCTGGTAGGCACCGCCGGTCATATCGCAATCGAGAATACCGGTGGCGGCAGCATCGAAGGTTTCAGCAGCTTTCACCACCGAACCGGAGTAGAACATCTCGACCTTGATTTCACCGTTGGACATGGCGGTGATGTCCTCGATGAATTCTGCCGCCATCTGTCCCGACAGGGTTTCGGGCGAGAAGTGCGTCTGAATACGCAGCTTGGTCTCTGCGGCACTGGCGGCACCTGAAGCCACGGCCAGGGCGACGGCGGTCAGGCCGGTTGCGGCAATCTTACCTGCCGATTTGAAGTACTTTTGCATGTTGCTCCTCACTGGATGATTGGCGCGCCACCGACTCGCGAGCGATGTGAACGCCTGTGCGTGATTGTTGTTCTCGTGATCCCACAAACAACTGGCCCGGTACAAGGGTCATGCGGATACCACTCAACTTTGCGGTAAGCTCACAGCCTCGCGTGGCGCGTGACTGCCTGCTGTTCCCAGAGTCGCGAGAATTTAAACACAGCGAGCCTTTTTTGGCTAGCGTAGCAACGCGCTAAAGCAATGGGTGCAGGGCTCACTTGTTTCGAATTATCCTCATGATTTAAAACACCTTTTCATCGAAGCCCTCTCTGTGGTCGCGACCAAATTTGCCGATTCGTGCCATCGCAGGCCACGCTTACTGGATCAACTATGCAACGCACAATTTCCCCGGGTCGTATTGGCTGTATAGGCGAAGCCATGGTCGAGCTGACAAGTGTCAGCAGCAATGCTGACAGCGTCGGCCTCGGATTCGCCGGAGACACACTGAATACAGCGATCTATCTGAAGCGTCTGCTGGGCTCGGCCAGCGACGTCGCATTTGTGACCCGCCTGGGCCGCGATACCTATTCAGCGCGCATGATCGATTTCATTCACAGCGAATCGATCGACAGCAGTTACATCGAACGCACCGATAAACGACATGTCGGTCTCTACGCCATCGACACCGACGCCAGTGGCGAGCGCACCTTCAGCTACTGGCGCGACAACTCAGCCGCACGCCAACTGTTTCAGAGCGACGGCGACACTCTGAATTTCGACTCGCTAAAAAATTTCGATGTGTTGTATCTATCGGCGATTACGCTGGCGATTCTGCCCGGTGCGGCCCGCACTGCGCTGATACAGGAACTCGATGCATTGCGGCGAGATGGCGCCAAAGTCGTATTTGACTCCAACTATCGTCCGGCGCTTTGGGAATCACGCGAACACGCACAACACGCGGTTGCTGAAGCCTGGCGAATCACCGACATCGCGCTGCCGTCTATCGACGACGAAATGGCGCTGTTCGGCGATGCCAACGAAAGCGCGTTACGCAATCGGCTCCACAGTTACGGCATTGTGCGCGGCGCTTTAAAACGGGGTGCTGACGGGCCCGTACCGCTCGATCCAGCGTCGCCGGCGGCGGTCACTCTGCCGATGCCAGCTCACGTCGAGGTGATCGATAGCACCGCCGCCGGCGACAGCTTCAACGCAGGGTATCTGCACGTCGCCCTCGGCAACGGCAACGGCAGCGATGCCGAGGCAATGCAGGCGGGTCATGCGCTGGCACTGCGGGTGATCGGCCAGCGCGGCGCAATTATTCCGTCCAGCGCCTGGTAATCAGCCCGTGCGGTCGATCATGTATTGCTCCCCCAATGACGTGGCGATGTCAATCATCACCGGCGTCATTTCTACGGCCGTCGCCGTTTGCGAGCGGGTGTGCACCCAGCCGAGATAAGTCAGACTGCGGGCGAGATAGAAAAGCGAGAGGGTATCGAGATCTGTTTTCGATAGTGGCCGCAGACGCTGGTAGCCTGCGAGCACTGAGGCCTGCATCAGCTCAAACTGCGGCTCCTCTACCAGCCAGTGCAGCGCGGTGGCAATCTCGAACATGTGCCAGCCGAAGCCGGCGTCGTCAAAGTCGATCAGTTGTACCTGACCCTCGTGCAGCATAACGTTTTCCGGCACCAGATCGGCGTGGATCAAGCCGTAGTTGTCTGCCGTCTGGCCGTAGCGTTGCAGATCGTCGGCCACTACCTGCCTGATCGAGCGCATCAACTTACGCTGTTCTGCATCCAGCGCCTCAAGCTCCCAGAACCGACCCCACAGTGGATCGCCACCGACCAATCCATCGCAGTCCCATGCATGGCGCTGCATGGCCGCGGCACCCTGCCACTCGGTGGATAGGTTATGCAGTGTCGCCATGCATTCGCCAATCGCTTCGAACACTGGCGCCACGTCGTGCTTGGCCAGATCCAGCGGCACGCCCACTTCGCCGAGTTCGCGACCGGGCATCCAGCTGAGAATATCGACTTGCCAGTCACCGGGTGTTTGATCCCCGCGAACAACCGCCATGTGCGAGCGCTCCGCTGCTCTGTTTTGCAGTGCGATCGGCGTTGGCACAGCCATTCCCGCCTGCTGCAACATCGACATCCAGCGCAATTCGCTGTCGAGGCTGTCGTCACTGTGATATCCCTGTCGATGCACCCGCAGCGCGGCCCGACCACCCTCGCGATCGCGCACTTCGAATACAGCGTTTTCGCGGTATTTAATTAGCCACGGCGTGCAATCGCGAACGCCCCAGTGCGACAGCGCTTGCTCGGCCAGTCGGGTCAGGCGCTGCGCCTGCTCGTCGGCATCGAGCTTGTAGAAGTCGGTCATGCGGTTTTCCTCGTCACGGAGCCAGGCGCTCCAATACCGATTCCAGCACCTGGAAAAGGTGATCGGCATGATCTCGATTGAATGGCATCGGCGGGCGGATTTTCAGCAGATTGTCGTAACGGCCGATCAGCCCCATCAATACGCCTTCCTCGCGCATGGCGTTGATCAGTTTCCTGCCAACCGCGGCATCGGGCTCACGCGAGTGCTGCGATTTTACGATTTCGGCACCCAGAAACAGGCCGGCGCCACGCACATCGCCAAGCACGGTGTAATGCTCGGCGAGTGCACGCAGCTTTTGTTGCATGTATTGACCGGATTGCAGCGCATTGTCCGGCAGGTTTTCATTTTGCACGACCTGCAGGGTGGCACTGGCTGCAGCGCAGGCGACCGGGTTGGCACCAAACGTATTAAAATACGCGGTACGGTGGCGAAAGCTATGCATGATGTCTTCGCGACACACCACCCCGGCGACTGGATAGCCATTGCCCATCGGCTTGCCCAGCGTGACGATATCGGGCGCGAATCTGCCGTACTGATGCCCCCACATATCGCTGCCGCAACGGCCAAAGCCCGATTGCACTTCGTCGGCGATGATCACGCCGCCGGCCGTACTGACCCGTTTTTTTACTTGCGCGAAAAAACCTGTCGGCAAATCGGGAAACCCTTCGTTGGCGAAGATCGGACAGACCAGCAAAGCCGCCAGCCCATGCCCGGACTTTTGCAACGATTCGATCGATTGATCCAGTCCGGCCAGCACCCGCGCAGCCATATCGTCAAGTGTTTTTTCACCGGCCTCCAGGTGATAGCTATCGGGACAGGGAAAGGTTCGCATATGTGCGGGCGCCCCCAAATCGTGCGGCAACAGCGTGGCCAGTTCCATCACTGCACGCGTATTGCCGTGATAGTTATGATCGGTGACGATCACCCCCTGGTTTCCGGTGGCGGTGGCAGCCATTCGCAGCGCTACGTCATTCGCCTCGCTGCCGGTGCAGGTCAGCAGGGTGCAGCTCAGATCATCGCCAAACGTCGCCAGTAACTGCTCGGCGTAGTCGAGCAGATTGTCATGCAGATAGCGACTGTGCACATTGAGGGTGGCGGATTGCTCGGCGATCGCCTCGACTACCTGCGGATGGCAGTGACCGACATGAGGCACATTGTTATAGCAATCCAGGTATCGCTTGCCGTCCGCGTCGACCACCCAGACGCCCTCGCCTTTTACCAGGTGTACCGGCTTGTCGTAAAAGATGGGGGTGTTGGGACCCAGCAAGCGTTCGCGGCGCGCGAGCATGTCGGCTGGCGTCCGATAGCTGGGCGGTGTTGCGTCGTCAGGCATGGGTGCTCACTTGCGGTCCACCATTTTAAATTCTGAAGTCGCCCAACAACGGGAAGGCGCTGTGCAGCGCGTGGTCGAAAGGCAGCGGCGATGCCTCGGTCACGTGACTGCACTCCAACGCGGCGATGCTGGTTACCCCTAGCAGCGCCAGCGCGATCGCAAGTTCGATCTCCAGCAACTGAAGCATTCTGACTATACCCTCGGGCCCGGCCGCCGCCAGGGCCAGGCACATCATTCTACCCAGCCCCACGCCATCGGCACCCAGTGCCAGTGCCTTGGCGATATCGGTGCCACGGCAAAAGCCGCCATCCACCATCACCGAGGCGTTGCCGGCCACCGCCTTAACGACTTCTGGCAACACTGCCATCGATCCTGCGACGTGATCGAGTTGGCGCCCACCGTGATTGGATACGTAGATCACATCGACACCGTGATCGATCGCGATAAGCGCATCTTCTGCAGTGGCGATGCCTTTGAGGATCAACCGCCCCGGGAAGCACTTGCGAATTCTGGCAATATCCTGCCAGTTCAACGCCGCCTGATAATATGCAGCATCGCCCTCCCCGCTGGCGCGCCACGGTTTGACAAACCGCGCCACAATATCGCGTTCGCGGCGACTGTATACGGCGGAATCGACCGTGATGCAAAACGCCGGCAGCGACGCGCTGATGACTCGATCGAGTACCGCATCGACGCCGGCGGCATCCACTCGGGCGTACA
>CAZYDV010000017.1:0-38456 GCA_964646405.1 uncultured Granulosicoccaceae bacterium
GTCACTTGCTCGCCAGCACCATTCCCAACTGCGTGTGCTACGACCCCTGTTTTGCCTACGAGATGGCGGTCATCGTCCACAATGGTATGCAGCGCATGGTGCAGAACCAGGAAGACGTCTTCTTCTACATCACCGCGATGAACGAGAACTATCACCACCCGGCCCTGCCGGACGGTGTTGAAGACGGCATCATCAAGGGTATGTATCACCTTGAGACGGTCGAGGCCGCCGGCAAACTGAAAGTTAATCTGCTGGGCGCCGGCGTGATCCTGCGCGAGGTCATCGCTGCGTCGAAACTACTGCGCGACGACTGGGATATCAGCGCTGACATCTGGAGCGTGACGAGCTTCAACGAGCTTCGCCGAGAGGGTCTCGCAGCGACCCGCTGGAACACGATCAATCCGGCGAAACCCGCTCGCGTACCCTATGTGACCGAGTTGCTCGGCCAATCCAGTAACCCGGTTATCGCCTCAAGCGACTACATGAAAGCGCTCGCCGACGGGATCAGAGAGTACATCCCGCAAACCTATAAGGTCCTGGGCACAGACGGTTTCGGTCGCTCCGATACGCGCGAGAAACTGCGCGATTTCTTCGAAGTCAATCGCTTCTACGTCGTCGTTGCGGCACTGAAATCGCTGTGTGAAGACGGTGCCGTCGACGCCGATGTCGTCGCCAGCGCCGTAGCCAAATACGGCCTGGATCCGAACAAGCCGAATCCGGTGACGGTTTAACTGGAGCGTATCAATGACAGACCCAGCAGAGATTCAGGTTCCGGACATCGGTGATTTCGATTCGGTAGAAGTCATCGAGGTTCTGGTCGCGGTAGGCGATACAGTCGAGGCCGAGCAGTCGCTGATCACCCTCGAAAGCGACAAGGCGAGCATGGAAATACCATCCAGTCACGCCGGTACTATCCAGAGTGTTAACGTCGCGGTCGGCGACAAGGTAGCCCAGGGCGATGTAATCGTCATCGTGACGGCCAGTGCGGCAGTTGCCGCCGAGCAGGCAGCCACCACAGAAGCCACCCCTGCCCCCAAAGCCGCACCGACAGAAACAACCGCAAGTGCCACCAGCCTGCGCACCGTAACCGTGCCGGATATTGGTGACTTCGATGAAGTCGAAGTCATCGAAATACTCATCCAGGCCGGTGAACAGATAGCACTCGAGCAATCATTGCTCACGCTGGAGAGCGACAAGGCCAGCATGGAAATCCCGTCAACGGCCGCAGGCGAGGTCACACGCGTGCTGGTGGCAGTCGGTGACAAGCTCTCGGCAGGCACCGAAATCGTCGAGATCAGTACAACGGCAGACACCGCATCGGCTGCGACCCAACCGGCGCCTGTGACTGAAACGCCATCGACACCAGCCACGCCGGCAGCTGCCGCGCCGAAGAGTGACGCGGGCACGCGGCATCAGGACGACCGCTCACCGACACAGCAAATGGCCCGTGAGTCCGGCGGGCGGGCGCACGCAAGTCCGGGAGTCAGAAAGTTTGCACGGCAACTGGGTGTGGATCTAACGCTGGTTGCAGGCTCCGGTCACAAAGGCCGCGTACTGAAATCCGACGTCAAAACGTTCGTCAAGTCCAGTATGGAGAGCAGTGGAGCGGCCTACGGCCGGGCACCAAATGCGGCGGGCCTGATCGGCGGCGCCGGCATTCCGCCGATTCCCGAAGTCGATTTTTCGGCATTTGGCGAAACCGAGCGCGTGGAACTGACACGCATCAATCGCCTGACTGCGCAGAACCTGCACCGCGCCTGGCTCAACCTGCCACTGGTGACCTATCACGAAGATGCGGATATCACTGAAATGGAGGCGTTCCGCCAATCCATAAAAGCCAGGTCCGCTGAAAAAGGTATCAGGGTGACCGGGCTTGTATTTCACGTGAAAGCGCTGGCTGCCGCACTAAAGGCATTCCCGCGTTTTAATTCATCGCTATCGGCGGACGGTGAATCGCTGTTCTACAAAAAATATTTCAACATCGGTATCGCTGTCGATACTCCGGCAGGTCTGGTGGTTCCGGTACTCAAAGACGCAGACAAGAAAAGCATCTACACACTCTCCGAGGAAATGTCTGAGCTCAGCAAGAAAGCACGCGATAAAAAGCTCAAGCCCGACGACATGCAGGGCGCATGTATGACAATCTCGAGCCTTGGAGGTATTGGAGGTACTGCGTTCACACCCATCGTCAATCCACCCGAAGTGGCCATCCTGGGTATATCGCGCGCCAGGATGCAACCAGTCTGGAACGGTGACGAATTCATACCGCGACTGCTCTGCCCACTGGATGTTACCTACGATCACCGCGTCATTGATGGCGCAGAGGGTGCGCGATTCATGGCGCACTACTGCGAACTGATCTCCGACGTTCGCAACCTGTTGCTGTAACAAGGATTCGAACGTGAGCAATTTGCAGACTATCGAAGTCCCCGATATTGGCGATTTCAACGACGTTGAAATAATCGAAGTGCTGATCACCAGCGGCGAGCGCATCTCGATCGAAGATTCGCTGCTAACTGTCGAGAGCGACAAAGCCAGCATGGAAATCCCCTCGCCCTTTAGTGGCGAAATTACATCCGTACTCGTCTCGGTCGGTGATCGGGTATCCGCGGGTACGGCCATCGCTGTCATCGCGCTGGATGAAACGGCCGAGCCTTCAGTCGAGACGTCATCCCCATCGGCCCCCGAACCGGCAGCGATGCCCACCGCGAGTGCCGCCGGATCAGAAACCGATGTCGTCGTCATCGGAGCAGGCCCGGGTGGTTACACGGCTGCCTTCCGCGCAGCGGACCTCGGTTTATCGGTGACCCTGATCGAGCGCTATCCGACACTCGGCGGCGTCTGCCTGAACGTCGGCTGCATTCCGTCGAAGGCGTTGTTGCACAGCGCTCAAATCATCACTGAAACCCGCGAGATGCGAGACCATGGAATCGATTTCGGCGAGCCTGTGATCGACGTTGACAAACTCAGAGGTTTCAAAGACAAAGTCATTGGGCAACTTACCGGCGGTCTGGGCGGGCTGGCGAAACAACGCAATGTCAGCGTGGTACACGGTGATGCGAGTTTTACTTCCGCCAACCAGCTTGCAGTGACCCGTGACGGCAATACCGAAACGATAAACTTCAGGCACGCAATTATCGCCGCAGGTTCGGAGGTCACTCGAATCCCCGGACTGCCCTACGATGATGAACGACTGATCGACTCTACCGGCGCGCTGGCATTGGCCGACATTCCGGATCGAATGCTGGTCATTGGTGGCGGCATTATCGGGCTCGAGATGAGTTGCGTCTACGCGGCACTCGGCACCAAAGTCACGGTAGTGGAATTGTCAGACACCCTGATACCCGGTTGCGATCGCGATCTCGTCCGTCCGTTGGAAAAACGCATTGGCAAGCAGTATGAAAATATCTACACGGGCGCCAAAGTTACCGCTGTCGAGTCAACCGATAGTGGACTACGGGTCTCTTTCGAAGGCGGCAAAGCACCGGCCTCGGATACTTTCGATCGCGTGCTGTTAGCAGTCGGCCGCAGCCCCAACGGCAACAAAATCGGCGCGCAGAATGCTGGCGTGGCGGTAGATGATCGAGGTTTTATTAATGTCGACGAGCAACAGCGCACGAATATCAGCCATATCTTTGCGATCGGCGATATCGTCGGCCAGCCGATGCTCGCCCACAAGGCGACACACGAGGGCAAGGTAGCGGCCGAGGTGATCGCGGGGAAAAAGTCGGCATTCGATCCATTGACCATCCCCTCTGTTGCCTACACCGATCCGGAAATTGCCTGGATGGGACTGACAGAAACCGAAGCCAAAGCGCGCGGTATCGCCTACGAAAAGGGCGTTTTCCCGTGGGCTGCCAGTGGTCGGGCGCTGAGCATTGCGCGCAGCGAAGGGATCACCAAAGTCATTCTGGACCCGGAATCAAAACAAATTCTCGGCGCCGGCATGACGGGACCCAACGCAGGTGAGTTGATCGCCGAAGCCGTGCTGGCATTGGAAATGGGAGCCGATATCGAAGACATCGCGCTGACGGTCCACCCGCACCCGACCCTGTCCGAAACGCTGAACTTTGCCTGCGAAGTTGCCGAAGGTACTTGTACGGATATCTACGCGCCGCGCAAGTGAGGCCTTGAGGATCGCCCTGCGGCTTACAGGTGGCCGGTGCCCGCCTGTTCGCTGCGCGCCTTTGCCAGCAACGCAGGCAGTGCGCCGAGTGCCGCGTCATAGGCCGCAATCACTGCTCTGATCTCGCGCGATTGACAGTCGTCTGCGCGACCATCGAGCCTGGACACATACTGGGCTCGTACCGCCTCAAGTCGACTGGTCAACGCCTGCAAAGACGCACCGTCGGCGTCGTTTCCCAGACTGGCGATCAGATCCTGTCCGCTCGCATCATGCACCATAGTAATACCCCTTTCGTACGCCGGAACAATGCCGACAGGATCCCGGACAATGCACCCCGGGCACAGCGTGTCCGTACGCGATGCGACAACCTTCATCGGGCTCGATCACTATTGCTCTTAACGGTTGCGGCCGCGTGGCCTTGAACCAGAGATGGTGTGCCACACCGACAAACACGCGCCGCCGTGCGGCTCAACCGTCGATCAGCGCCTTCATGCACTGCACCCATAGGCACGGATGAGGGGTCAAAGCGGTCGGAAAATCGCTTGATTTGGCCCGTGTGCGTCGCGATTCGCCAACAAGCTGTCGCCATTTTGTCATCGCGATACCCCCTGCCATCACTACTCTTGCGACAGGGCCAATGGTCTATGATTCTTGCACGTCAAAACAAGATGCGCTTGCTCCAGAACGCTGTTCTGGCAATGATTTCCAACCCCCTACCCCAGACCGAGTGCGCGAAGAATGTCAGAAGAAGAATACGACGACGAAGAAGAAATCATCCTCTCCGAACTGAACGATGATGAGCTGGTCGAGCAAATGCACGACGACCTCTACAACGGTCTGCGCGACGAGATCGTCGAGGGCACCAACATCCTGCTGGAGCGAAAGTGGGGCCCGGACAAAGTCCTCAACGATGCACTGGTCGAGGGCATGCGAATCGTCGGTATCGATTTTCGCGACGGCATCCTGTTCGTACCCGAAGTCCTGATGGCCGCCAATGCCATGAAAGGGGGCATGGAGATACTCCGCCCGTTGCTGGCAGAAACCGGTGCCGAGACTATCGGCAAAATGGTGATCGGCACCGTCAAGGGCGACATCCACGACATCGGCAAGAATCTGGTATCGATGATGATGGAAGGCGCCGGCTTCGAAGTCATTGACTTAGGCATCAACAACCCGGTTGAAGACTACCTGGCCGCACTCGAAGAACACCAGCCGGAAATTCTCGGTATGTCCGCACTGCTCACCACTACCATGCCCTACATGAAAGTGGTAATCGACACGCTGGTTGAGCAGGGGCTGCGGGATAAATACATCGTCCTGGTGGGCGGTGCCCCGTTGAACGAAGAATTCGGTACCGCGATCGGCGCCGATGCCTATTGTCGGGATGCCGCTGTGGCAGTCGAGACCGCGTCGGCACTGATCGCCGAGCGGCGTGCCGCTTCCTGAAGGATGGTTTGCCGTGTCAGACCAGCAGGCACTAATCATCGCTTGCGGTGCACTGGCACATGAAATTGTCGCGCTGCAAAAGCTAAACGGTTGGGGAGCACTGAAACTTCAGTGCATCCCGGCCAGTATCCACAATACGCCAGAGAAAATTCCTACCGCTGTGGGTGATCTGATCGCCCGCGCGCGTCCACACTACCGGCATATCTTCGTCGCCTTCGCCGATTGCGGCACCGGCGGATTACTCGATCAACTGCTGCAAAAAGAAGGTATTGAACGTTTATCGGGTGCACACTGTTATGAGTTTTACGCCGGCGCCGACAGATTCGCAAAGATAGCCGATGCCGAACCCGGAACCTTTTACCTGACTGATTTTCTGGCTCGACATTTTGACCGCCTGATTTTGCAGGAGCTCGGCATTAAGAAACACCCGGAGCTCATGCAAATGTACTTCGGCAACTACACAAAACTTGTGTATCTGGCCCAGACACAGCAGCCAAAATTGCAGGCGCTTGCGCGCGATGCAGCCAATACGCTCGGACTGGCCTACGAGTACCTCTACACCGGCTTTGGGCAACTTGAGCCAGAATTGAAAAGCGTCAACGAGAAAGTGATTCAATGGCAAAACTAATTACCGTTTACTGGCGCGATATTCCAGCGCAAGTGATTGCGAAGGCTGGTCGCAAAACTGCCAAGGTGCAACTCTCGCAACGCTTTCTGGATGCGATAGACATGGCGGCGATGCGCGCCGGTAAGGGCAGCACCGATGAATACCTGGAAGACTGGCGCCGCGAGCAGATTGAGTGTGGCGACGATCTCAAAGCAGAGGTTGAGGCAGCCGCCGACCAACTCGAGCAGCAGTTCGAGCCGTCAGTGCTACAGCAGTTCGTGAAAGATCACGGCTTGCGCAAAAGCTCGCAGGACTGATCGACAGATGTTTGCCCGCACTTGCCTGGGCTGCAACGCAGGGCCGCCCTCATGCTGACGCTTCGTCGCTGGTCGGTTCGGCATGCACGATTGCTCGAAGCCTGTTACAGCGGATTTGAAACAGGTTTGTGTGCGCTTCGTCCGCTACTCTCACGCATTGGCTACAGCCGACTCGAAAAACCGTTCGCGATGACAGAACGCGCACTTAAGGGCGCCCTGTTCGACTGCAAAATGTGCGGTCAATGCGCATTGACCTCCACCGGCATGTCGTGCCCGATGAATTGCCCGAAAAACCTGCGCAATGGCCCCTGTGGCGGCGTGCGAAGCAATGGCAATTGCGAAGTCATTGCAGACATGCCGTGTGTCTGGGTAGAGGCATGGAACGGTAGTCAGTCTATGCATCAGCACGAGGCGATACAAAAAGTTCAGCCAGCCGTCGACTTCAGGTTGAAAGATCGCTCGGCCTGGCTTGCCGTCATTCGCGACAAATGAACGAGCACAGCCCCCATCCAACTGGCACATCGGCCCGGACGAACGTTAGCTTTTCTCCGGCCGAGCTCTTGCCGATTCTACCGGGCCACAGCTCTCCGGGCCGTTTTGAGCGCGTGTTGCGCGCCGGTCGGTTTGCCGTCACCACTGAACTTGCACCGCCCGATTCGGCAGATCCGGCACAAGTATTCGAGCGCGCCAGCGTGTTCGATGGATACGTCGATGCGATAAACGCCACCGACGGCAGCGGCGCCAACTGTCATATGTCGAGTGTGGCGGTGTGCGGTCTGCTCACCCGCGCCGGTTACTCACCCATCATGCAGATTTCCTGTCGCGACAGAAATCGAATCGCCATTCAGGGCGAGGTACTCGGCGCATCCGCGATGGGTGTGAGCAATATTCTGTGCCTGACCGGGGATGGTGTTCAGGCCGGCGATCATCCACAGGCCAAACCGGTTTTCGATCTCGATAGTATCTCTCTACTGGAGATGGCGGCTAACATGCGAGACCATGGCACGTTTCAATCTGGCCGCAAACTGGATGTTCCACCATCGATCTTTCTTGGTGCCGCCGCCAACCCGTTTGCCCCGCCACTCGACTGGCGACCTCACCGACTGGCAAAGAAAATCGCGGCCGGTGCGCAGTTCGTGCAAACACAATACTGCTTCGATATCGATTTGTTGAAAAACTATCTGCAACGCGTATGCGACCTCGGCCTGCACGAGCACGTGTTTATTCTGGTTGGCGTAGGAACCCTGGCATCGGCTAGAACGGCGCGCTGGATCCGCGACAATGTGCCAGGCGTACACATCCCTGATGCCATCGTCTCGCGCCTGGATGCTGCCCGCGATCAGCGCGCCGAGGGCATCGACATTTGCATCGAGCTGATCCAGCAGTGTCGCGAGCTCAAAGGCGTCAGCGGCTGTCACATCATGGCCTATCGACAGGAACAAAGCGTTCCAGACATCATTCGCCGCTCCGGGATTCTCGACGATCGTCGAGCATCGGCCAACAGCAGGCGGCTTGCGAGTCAAAAGACCGGATGATCTTGCCTTCCATACCAAAAAAACACTCGAGCTGATCTCCAGATCGACCCGTTCCTACCTGTACAGATAACCAGGAGTCAACCATGACCGAAACCGTAATCGGCTCGGCAAGCCGCGATCACATCATCGGTTTTGAGCGCCCGTTCACCATGATCGGTGAACGCATTAATCCAACCGGGCGCAAGCTGTTGGCCGAGGAGATGAAAAACGGCGATTTCAGTCGTGTCGAAGCGGACGCGATTGCACAGATCGAAGCGGGCGCCCACATGCTCGACGTCAACGCCGGCATACCACTGGCAGACGAACCCGCGTTGCTCGCCCAGGCAATCGAGCTGGTGCAGTCTCTAAGCGATATTCCGATCTGCATTGACTCGTCGATTGTCGACGCACTGGAGCGCGGGCTGCAGGTATACAAAGGCCGCGCGCTACTCAACTCGGTCACTGGTGAAACCGAACGTCTGGAGCAAGTGCTGCCGTTGGTGAAAAAGTATGACGCGGCGGTGGTGGCGATTTCCAACGATGAAACCGGTATTTCGGAGGACCCCGACGTTCGCTACGCGGTGGCAAAAAAGATTGTCGAACACGCCGCCGACTACGGTATCAAACCGCAGGATATCGTCATCGATCCGTTGGTCATGCCGATTGGCGCGATGGGACAGGCGGGCCGGCAGGTGTTCGACATCGTTCACCGTATTCGGCGCGAACTCAAATGCAATACTACGTGCGGTGCATCAAACATTAGCTTCGGACTACCGAACCGGGATGGCATCAACAGCGCATTTTTGACCATGGCGATGTCACATGGAATGACATCTGCGATTACCAACCCGATCCACAAGGAGGTAATGCAGGCTGTCATGGCCGCAGACGTGCTGATGGGCCATGACCCCGATTGTCTGCGTTGGATCGGCAAGTTTCGCACGCCACCTGCCGAAGGCGACCGCGGCCGGCGGACCAGCAGGCGCAGACGTCCAAGCTAAATCAGCGAGCCATCGACCACCGAGCTTTCAACCATGTCGAACATTCCATCCGTGCCCCCGGCAGACGCACCCCAGGTCAAGGTGGTATTCACGCCCAGTGGCAAGCGAGGCTGGTTTCCTGCAGGCACACCAATACTTCAGGCCGCCCGACTACTCGGCGTGGACGTCGACTCTGTTTGTGGCGGCCGGGGCATCTGTGGGCGCTGTCAAATCCAGTTTCAGGAAGGCGAATTTTCCAAACACGGAATCACCTCCAGCGCGGCGGCACTGAACGAATTCACCCAGACCGAAGCGCGCTGGGAGCGTGTGAAGAAGATTTCGCTCAACGGCCGAAGACTAGGTTGCCAGGCGCTGTTGCAGCAAGATGCCGTGATCGATATCCCACCCGATAGCCAGGTGCATCGTCAGGTGGTGCGCAAAGGCGTTGATCTTCTCGATATCGAGCTCAATCCGGTGGTGCGGCTGTATTACGTCGAAGTGCAGAAACCGGATATGCATTCGCCGACTGGCGATGTGCAGCGTCTTAAAAGCGCGCTTGAGTTTGAGTGGCACCTGACCGATCTTTGCTTTGAGACGTCAATGCTGCCAGACATTCAGTTGAAATTGCGCGAGGGCGATTGGAAAGTCACCGTCGCTGTGACTGAGGACAACGCGATCATCGCCATCTGGCCCGGTTTCAAAGAACAGGTGCTGGGACTTGCGATCGATGTCGGCTCCACCACCATTGCCGCTCATCTGTGCGATCTGATGACTGGAGACGTGCTGGCGTCCAGCGGCCTGATGAACCCACAAATACGCTTTGGCGAAGACCTCATGAGCCGGGTGTCTTACGTGATGATGAATCCTGGCGGTGAGACCGAGATGACTCGCGCCGTTCGACAGGCCCTATCGGAACTGACCACGGCCTGTACCGAGGAAATAGGCGCAAGCGCCGAAGATGTGCTCGCCCTGACGATGGTGGCCAACCCGGTGATGCACCATTTACTCATGGGCATCAATCCAGTCGAACTGGGCGGCGCCCCGTTCGCGCTCGCGACTGACGAGGCCATCCGCTGCCGCGCGGTAGAGCTTGAGCTCAATGCCCACCCCAATGCACAAGTGTATTTCCTACCGTGTATTGCGGGGCATGTTGGCGCCGACACAGCCGGTGTCATCCTGGCCGAGCGCCCCGATACGATGGAAGAGTTAACGTTGTTGGTCGATGTCGGGACGAATGCCGAGATTGTTCTGGGCAACCGCCGTCGACTGTTGGCCTGTTCAAGCCCGACTGGCCCGGCCTTTGAAGGTGCCCAGATCAGTGGTGGCCAACGCGCAGCCCCCGGCGCTATCGAACGCGTGCGAATCGATCGCGAAACGCTCGAGCCCAAATTCTCGGTAATCGGTTCCGATCTGTGGTCCGATGATCCCGACTTTGCCGAGGCAACCGCCTCGACCGGCATCACCGGCATCTGCGGCAGCGGCATAATCGAGGTGGTCGCTGAAATGTACCTGGCCGGGATAATCGACCACAACGGTGTGATTAACGGGACGCTCGCCAGTCGCTCGGATCGCATTACTGAAGACGGCAGAACCTTCTCCTACCTGCTGCACGATGGCGATGTAACGGTTGTTATTACGCAAAACGACGTACGCCAGATTCAGCTCGCCAAAGCTGCCCTGTACGCTGGAGTAAGATTGCTGATGGACCGGCTGGAAGTCGACAGCATCGACCGCATTCGCCTGGCGGGTGCGTTTGGCAGCCACATCGATGTCAGCTACGCGATGGTGCTGGGCCTGATTCCAGACTGCGATCTCGCCAATGTCTCGTCAGCGGGCAACGCTGCCGGCTCAGGCGCCCGCATCGCGCTGCTCAACCACACCGCGAGGGACGACATTGAACGCCTTGTCGACCAGGTCGAGAAAATAGAGACCGCGGTCGAACAGAAGTTCCAGGAACACTTCGTCGCGGCAATGGCGATTCCACACGCCACTGCCGACTTTCCCAATCTGGCCAAAGCTTTCACCCTGCCCGTTCGGCAGGAGAGCTCAGAAGTGGGCGGAGCTCGCCGCGCTCGTCGACGGAAGCGCAGCCGAAGCTGAGCAAACCGTTGTGCGTCGCAGGGAGCTCGCGCGCGCCGGTGAGGTCTTGACGTGGCCCGTCTCCACCTGGCCCGCTGCGCGGCGTCGCTCATCGCGTGGCGGCAGACCGAAAGTGTCGCGATAACACTTACTGAAATGGGGAGCGGAGATGAATCCACAAGCCAGCGCGATGTCGACGATCGGCATACTGGTCTGCAGCAGCAGTTGGCGCGCGCGCTCAAGCCTTAGCTCCAGGTAGTAACGCGTCGGCACACATTGCAGATAGCGCTGAAACAGCCGCTCCAGCTGGCGTCGCGACAACCCGACGTGAAATGACAGCTCATCCAGCGTCATTGGCTCCTCAATGTTGGCCTCCATCAACGAAACCGCCTCAGCGAGCTTGGGCTGATTGGTACCGATGCGTTGCGTTAGCGGCACCCGCTGGCGATCGTGTTTGTCGCGAATCCGATCGCACATGAACATCTCGGAAATCGCTGACGCCAGATCTGCACCATGGGCTTCACGAACCTCGTGCAGCATCATATCCAGCGGCGCTGTCCCACCGGCACTGGTGTAGCGGTCGCGATCGATTTCGAACAGATCAGGCGATATCACGAGCTGCGGAAACTCTTCACGCGCGCTGGCCATATTCTCCCAGTGGATAGTGCAGCGGTAACCGTCGAGCGCGTCCGCCTTGGCCAGCACATAAGTGCCTGTGCACAGTGCGCCCAGCACCACGGGTCGCTTCGACAGCGCGCGCAGCCAGGTCAACACCGCACCGCTAACCTGATGCTGGACCTGGTTGCCGGCGCAAACAAAGATTGCATCGCAGCTCACCGAATCGCCGATCTCGCGGTCGGCACCGATCGACAGACCATTACTGGCAGCGACGGGCTGGCCATCGGCGCTAAGAATCGTCCATTCATAGAGCACCTCGCCGGCGAGCTGATTGGCCATCCGCAGCGGCTCGACGGCCGACGAGAAGGCCAGCATGGAAAAGTTCGGAATCAGCAAAAACCCGAGTCGGGTTGGCTCATTCAGGTTCTTCTTGGCAATCATCAGATTGGGATACCTCGCAGCAATGGATTTGGGCGCTGCGCTGTATTATTCAGCGCTATTCATCCCGACGTTGCGTTTGTCGCAATTGAGTAAATACGCGCTGGCGGCGACGGCTTAACCGGGAAGTCAACCACCGAGCGGGCGCATAATGTACCGATTGCGACACCTTGCTGGAGTGCCAGATTGAAAAATATCGGGTACCAAGCGCTGCAGTTAACCGCCGAAACCAGATTTCAGATCCAGCATGCAATATAAACAACTGATATTGATAGCATTAAAGTTTGCGATGGCAACAGTGGCAAGCGATCAATTTTCTGCACTCAAAATGAAAACAATCTGCGCCGAGCCTTCAAAATCTAGTAATTGGCGTCGGCAAACGACGATTTCCGTCGCTGGATGTAGTCGAGTAAGGCCTCGTCGGTCGCAGGATCGATAGCTGGCGCCTCGTAATCAGCGAGCATGGTTCGGCAAATTTTGTTTGCGCGCGCGCTCGCATCCAGCGCACCCTCTGATTCCCATTGTTCAAAGCTGTTGTTGTCTGCCACCGCCGATCGATAAAAAGCGGTTTCGAAGTTTTGCTGTGTGTGGGTACAACCCAGAAAATGCTGCCCTGGCCCGACTTCGCGCAACGCATCCAGCGCCTGGCCGTTGTCGCTAAAGTCCAGCCCTGAGGCAAACACCTGAAGCATGCCAGCCTGATCAGCATCGAGAATGAATTTTTCATAACTCATCACCAGCCCGCCCTCGAGCCAGCCAGCGGTGTGCAGCATGAAATTGACGCCGGCAAGAAGCGCCGTCTGCAGTGTATTGGCAGCCTCGTATGCGGCCTGCGCATCTGGCAACTTTGACGCGTTGAGGCCACCACCAGAGCGAAACGGCACGCCCAACCGACGCGCGAGTCCGGCAGCCAGATACAGCACAGAGGAAGGCTCCGGTGTGCCAAATGTCGGCGCGCCCGACTGCATTGATACCGAACTGGCAAACGTGCCGAACACCACCGGCGCACCGGGACGCACTAACTGGACAAACGCCATTCCGGCAAGCGCTTCGGCAAGAATCTGCGTGACCGTACCGACTACTGTCACCGGCGACATGGCGCCCGCGAGGATGAACGGCGAGATGACGGTCGCCTGATTGGCCTTGGCATAAACCTCTGCAGCGCCCAGCATCGTGTCATCGAACGTCATGGGTGAGTTGGCATTGATCAGGTTGATCAGAACTGTCTTTTCAACCCCGTTCTGATCCAGGAAATCATCACCGAGCAGGATCCTGGCCATTGCCACACTGTCCTCGGCACGCTCAGCCGCCGTTACCGAGCCCATGAATGGCTTGTCGCTGTATCTCATGTGCGCATAGAGCATATCGAAGTGACGCTTGTTCACCGGCAGATCAACCGGCTCACACACCGTTCCACCCGAGTGGTGCATGCCCGGGCTCAGGTAGGCAAGCTTGACAAAATTGCGAAAATCCTCGATCCCGGCGTAGCGTCGTCCCTGCTCCAGATCGCGCACGAATGGCGAGCCGTAAGCGGGCACCAGCACAGTCGCCTTGCCACCAATTTGCACACTGCGAGCAGGATTTCTTGCGTGTTGGGTGAATGTCGATGGCGCGCTGCGCTGAATGATCTCGCGACACAGGCCGCGCGGAAATCGCACGCGTTCGCCTTCGATTGCCGCGCCGGCCGCCTGGAACAGTTCCAGCGCTCGCGGAAAATCGCGAAATTCGATGCCGATCTCCTCGAGTACTGTCTCGGCGTTGGCCTCGATCAACTCGAGCTGTTCGTCGCTCGCTATCTGGTACTCTGGGATGGATCGGGTAATGTAGGGCGGGCTGGCAGCCGAACCGGCATTCGCACGCTGCGCACGCTTTTGTGCCCGGCCGCCGCCCCTTCTGCGCCTTGATTCGGCCATAGTGTCTACACCTGCAAAGGATTCACGCAAGTATTGGCTTCCAGTCTGGTCGCAGCTAACGGCGACGCGACCAGCAGCTAGTCGAAAACGCCAAAACCAGTCACGCTGGAACGGTTTGTGACAGCTTAGACACACGATCGGACATTTTGCAGAGTTTCACACCGAAATTACGGCACAAATCTTTGTTTTAGTTAGAATTATCGCTATTTGCAACGTACAACCCAGAATCCAGCCCAGCCTCGGCGGACCGTCCATCATCACATCGATCGATGAACCATCAGGCCCGCTGAAATTCCAGACTTGGGACGTGGAGTACCACAGGGTAAGAAAACACACTCGGCGGTGGCGTAATGCCACCGATTCCGCGAAAATTGTACAAATTTGTTTACTATCATTTAACCCAACACAGGCTGTTCAGGCGGTCTCGCAACCAAGGCTTACGGATGTCAAACCCGACAGACAAAGATTCAAACGATCAATCGACGGATAGCACGCAGCGCATCACCGATGACATGAGACGCGCAGCCGCAGGGCCTGCTGCCACACCCACCAGCGCCCCGGCATCCAAGGCTGCGCAATCGACCGCCCAACAGTCCAGGGATGACGTCACTGTTCGACGGACCGCAGCGGCAGAAACCACCCGTCGAGCCGAGTCATCAGCCGCAACGACAGCTGCAACGACCGCGACAACTGCAACGACCGCAAAAGCTGCCCCTGCCAAACGCCGCGTTGTACGCAAGCACCGGCGTCGCGCGCATGTCGTGGATCCTGCGATCACCCGGGAGGGCAGCTTGTTGGGCCCATTGCTGCTCGGCCTGGCCCTGCTGACGCTGATCGCGTGGTTTGCGATCAGGTACTACACCCCACACATCGAACGCGATCTGATGCGCCGCTCCACTGAAGCGCTCCAAAATGAAGGTCTGCCCAACTCCGCTTTCGTCGAAATAGATGGACGCCAGGCCACCCTCAAAGGCCGCGTCGCCAATCGCGAAGATCGCGATCGCGCCGAAGCGGCGGTAGCCGGAACCTTCGGCGTGCGCAACGTCGACAACCAACTGAGCCTGTCTGCCTCAGCGCAACCGGCACCGACCACACGCCAGCCGAGCACTTTTTCCGTTTCACGCGACGGCGACCAAGCCACTATCCAGGGCACGGTTTCCGCTCAACACTATGCCGATGCACTCAACGCCGCTGCCGAACAGACATTCGGCGCGGGCAATGTCGACAGCGACATCGCGATACAACCCGGCACGACCAACCCGGGATGGCTGCCCGCATTGCCCGAGCTGCTGGCCGACGTAGCAGCACTACCCGACGGCTCGCTGGATATCACAGGCGATGCACTGACCCTGTCCGGCACCGCAGAAAGCAACGAGCAACGCGAGGCACTGCTCGCTAAAGCAGAAACAACCGTGGGCAATCTGCTGACGGTAAATGACGAACTCACCTCCCCTGAGGCAGAGGCAGAGACAGCAAGCGAGGAGTCCACATCCGACTCTCAGACGCCCGACAACGGACAATCGGCAGACGCCGACGCACAACCGAGCCAGCCACAGGTCGAGCCTCAGAGTGAAGCGACTCCCACACCAAGCGTCGAGGAGACGCCATCAGTCGAGACTCCGGCACCGACCACCAGCCTGAGCATGAGCAATCGCGGCGATGGTATCGAGCTGCGTGGTGCCATGGGCGATGAGCAAGCCAAGACGGCCCTTTTGGCCCAAGCCGCGCTCGTCTACGGAGAAGCCAACGTCACCGACGCGATTGAAATCGATCCCGCAATCAGTGATCCACAATGGACGCAATCGATCGGCTCATCTTTCGCGGATATCAAATCGCTGAAGCACGGCAATCTGTCGATCGGCAATGGCGCAGGCTTTCTAACAGGAACAACCAACAGCCCATCGGCGAAGGCCGCGATTGAGGAAAAACTCGCGGGCACATTTGCCGACGACACCGATTTTGAGAGCAACGTGATGGCGATTCCCGACAGACCCGCCAGCCTGCTGATAAAGAACACCAACTCGGAAATCGCCCTGAGCGGCAACCTGCCGCCCGACAGTGCCGAAGCATTGCTCGCAGCGGTGCAACAGGGCACCGATCTTCCGCTGATCGATCTAATAAACGTCGATGACCGGGTCATCGCACCAGACTGGATAGATCCACTGACACAATCTGTATCTCTGCTGGATACTATCGAACAGCCCTCGGTGGAAATCGCCGCCGATGGCACACTCGTCGTTGGCGGTCAGACCGACTCAGCCGACGTGAGCGATGACGCCATTGCCAAGGTCAAGTCACTGTTTCCTGAGTCTGTGAGCTTACGCAACGACATTACTGTTGAAACCCCGACAATCGTCGAGCCCGAACCAGTAGATATCAATACCCTGCTGGCCGGAATTGATCTGTCAGGTATTCGCTTTGGCTCGAATAGCGCCGAACTGACTTCTGAGAGCCTCGCGATCCTGGACTCGGTAGCGGATGCATTGGCGCAAGTACCTGGAACAACCCTGGAAATCGGCGGACACACAGATTCGCTCGGCGACTACAATTACAATGTCAGCCTCAGTACCGATCGTGCCGAGGCCGTTCGCAGGCAGCTCGCCAGTCGAGGTATTGCTGATGAACGCATGTTTGCCAGGGGCTACGGGCCGGATTCGCCGATCGCCACCAACGAAACTCGCGAAGGACGGGCCAGTAACCGTCGGATCGAGTTCAAAATAATCACTGGAGACTAATCCTATGCAATATGTGATCGGCGAGATTTTTGTCGGGCTCGGGATTGCCGCACTAGCTGGCCTGGTGGTGGGCTGGTGGATAAGAGGCAGTATGCGACCCGACACGAAATCGGTTCGTTCGTCGATCCCCGAGTCGATTGATTCGGATGACACTCTGGATATGACAATGGCACTGGCCGACAAGGACGTCGAGCTGGAAAAACTCACCCTCGAGCTGCACCAGCTTCGGGGGCGAGACGTCACGCTGCAGGCGGGCCACAGCAATCAGGTGCAGGAAATCAATCAACTGCGTGAAGATCTCACCAGAGCCCGTGAGGCGCTCGAATCCAATCGCGCCGAATTCAATTCCTATCGCACTGCCAAACAGGCCGAGCTCGAACAATCCGCCAATCGGCTCGCCGCCGTCAATGCCGACAACCCGGCTCAAGACGAGCGACTCGACGAGGCAAAAGAAACCATCTCCGCATTGCGCGTTGCGGTGCGAGAGAACGACAAGGTTATCGAGACACTCCGCGCTCGCGTTCGCGAGGGCGACAATAGTGTCGAGGACTTGCGCAACCAATTGCAAAGCGCCGAGCGTGGCAGCACCAATTCAAGCAAGCTGCTGGCCGAGCGCGAAACGCAGTTCGCAAGCTTGCAGCAGCAACTTCACCACACCAGCGACAAGCTCGGACAACTCGAGGCCGAGTCAGCGTCGACCAAAGCCGCTCGCGAGCAGGAGATTGCGCTCAACCGCAGTCACGAGAAAAATCTCGCCGCGCTTAATTCGCGTCTGAAAGTTGCCAACCAGCAGATCGAATCAAAACAGAACACCATAACCCAACTCGAAAAGCAGATCGCCGAGGCCAAGGCCCGCGTCGCCGACCTGCAATCTGTGGCCAACAACTTCGAGGCCACAGAAAAAGCGCTGCGCAAAGAGAGCCAGCAGCGTGAGGTTGAAATTTCCATGCTCGACGGCCAGCTGAAAAGTGCCACCGAGCAGCTTGAAAAGGCGAACACTGAACTGACGAGCGCCAGCGAACTGCGCAAGATGCACAAGGACAAATCGGCCGAGGTCGTCGCGATGCACGACATGCTGAGTGCGGCCGGCAAAAAACGCGAGGCGCTGGAAGCCGAGCTTGGCAAGATGAAACGTCTGGCTGCCGAACACAGCAAAGCACTGTCGACGATCAGGGAGCACGAGCAAACCAATACAACGCTGCGCAAAGACCTGGACAGCGCAACCGCCAGCCGCGAAAACCTAAGCGCTCAACTGGTCGAGCTGCAACACGCCAGCACGCGCAAGGAAGACGAGCATCGACAGACCGTGCATGCGCTCAAGAAAGCATCCGATGATCGCGTAAGCACCGAGTCGGCTATGGTCAACCAGAAGACGCAGCGCGCCCTGGTCGAGCGAAACGCAGAGCTTGCGAAATTGCAGGAAGAGTTCGACGCTGTCGTCAGCAAACGCGACGATTACGAACAGCAGATCAACACCCTGCAACAGCGATTTGTCGAACTCGACACCGACACGCGAAAACGCATCGACGAAATCCAGAAAGAACTCAATCAGGCTCAGCAGGACGCGCGCACCAAACTCCAGCAGGCAAACGAAAAGCGCGCAAGCCTGGAACAGCAACTGGCCAAGTTGCAAAACGTTGCCAACACCCACGAAGCGAGCGCGCGCGAACTGGCCAGTACTCGTGAGCAAAGCGCCGAAGCCAAACGCCGCATCGCTGAACTTGAGCAATTGATTGCACAGGCTGACGAAAGAGCCCGCAAGCAATCGGCCACCATCGACCAGCGCAACCGCGAGATCGCTCAGGCCAAATCTCGCATCGGCCAACTGTCTACGGTACAACGACAATTGGCAGACACCCAACGCGCTCACAAACAAGAAGTCGACGCGCGATCGCAGATCAGCAACCGCATTACCGAGCTGACCGAAAAACGTGATCTCGCCGAGGTCGAGCTGGCAACCAGCGGTGAGCGAATCAATCAACTGACATCCACGGTCAAGCAGCTACAGCCGTTGCAACAGAAAGTCGCCCTGCAGAGTTCCGAGATCGAGCAGCAACGCCGCGAGCTGACCAACAGTGCCAGCACTTTGAAGCAAATGGAGACACAACTGCAACAGTCAGCGGCGCAGTGTCAGGCACATGAGAAACGAATTGTGGCATTGCAAAAAGACCTGGCTACTCAAACCGAGACCGCCTCCCGAGTCGCGGGCCTTGAGCGTTCCCTGTCTGCTGCTACCGAGCAATCCGAACGCAGCACCACCACCTTCTCGAAGCAACAGAAAGAAGCGCAGTCCAGGTTGCAACAGTTAGAAGCCAGCCTGGCCGAACGCGCCAAACAATTCTCCGCGAGCGAAGACAAAGTCAAACGCCTGAGCAATCAACTGCTCGAAGCCGATCGCACTCGTTTGGAACTGGCTGAAAGCAAATCGACGATTACACGTCTACAGGCCAACATTCAAGAACTGTCTGCGGGCGTCAGCACCCGTGAGGAACTCGAGCGCGAGCGTGCACAGGCAAGCGATCTGAAAAAACTACTGGCACAACGAGACCAAAACCTGAACGCCGCCAACCAGCAGGCAAGCGAACTTACCCAGTCAGTCAACAGCTATCAGGCACGACTGGCGGAGCTTGAAACCGAGTTACAGCAACAGCGCAATCTGGCAAAGTCCGTAGGACAGCAATCGGAGACAACGCTCGCACTGAACAAACAGTTGGCCGATCAGTCGGGCGAGATCGAAACCCTGCGTGAGCAGCTTTTCGAAGCGCAGAATGCGCAGTCTGAATCTCGCACCGATGCAGCGCTGCAAGTGCAGAACAACGCTAAACTGCAGCGCAACCTGACGGCAAGCGAAAACGAACTCTCCCGCCTGAACGCGCGTATTGAAGAACTGGAGGCAACGGCTTCGGCTCCGGCAAAAGCCGAAATCACCAGCGACGAGCGATCACGCGAACTGGGCACTCAACTCAACGCGTTGAAGGTTCAGTTGGCCGAGAAGGATCACAGTATCAACCAACTGCAGAATCGAATCGCGCAAATTCAGGTTGAGTCCACCCGGAGTTCTACCGCCACTGGTTTTGCCAGCCAGACAGCCGATGCAAAGCTGCAGGGCAAATTCGACACCATGCTCGCCGAGGCTGAGCAGTGGCGACAACGCGCACTCAAGGCCGAACAAGCGTCCAGCCAACAGTCGGAACTCAGACACTCAATAGAATCTGCCGACCGTCAGGCAGAGCAATACCGCAACGAACTGCAGCGCACGCGGGAACAGCTCCAGCACTTGCAATCGCAAAACGCCGAGTTGCAAACCAATCTCAACAACGTAAGAACGACACAGCCGACTGTACCGAGTACCACCGCCCGCACCGCGACAACTGCAGTCGATTCTCGGCCGGTGAATCCTAACCGCGCCAAGCCACGCGTTTTTGCACGGCAATCCGACACCTTCCTCAGCGATAGTATCGGTCTCAGTGGCAACACGACTAGCAACGGTGACGATCTGACTCTGCTACCCGGCGTCGACCAGGGCATTGCCACCCTGCTGAATCAGGCTGGTATCACCGAGTTTCAGCAGATCGCACTTTGGTCAAAACGCGAGATATCTCACTACGCCGAGAAAGTCGGACTCAACCCCGCCCAGGCAGACAACCACGAATGGCCAACTGTCGCGCGGCAGATTCTGGACGGCAGCTACACCGGCACCGCAGAGCACAGCTAACGTTTGTTGAGCCCCCAGGCGTGCAGCCGGGTTTACCCGGCAGCGCCCAAACGCCAACAAAGCCTTGCAAGCAAGCAAAGCTCATTTATAGTGGCCGCTCCAACGAATCTGGAGCATCGTGATGACAATAAAGGTCAGCTCGTGGAACGAATTTGACCCACTGAAACATGTGATCGTCGGTCGCGCCGATCACACCTGTATCCCCCCTTCTGAACCCGCAACCGAAGCGAAAGTCCCTGAAGACAGCGACATGCGTGGTATGTGGGGCCCGCGTCCGCTGGAGACGGTCGAAAAAGCCAACGCCCAGCTCGACGCACTGGCCAAACTACTGGAAAGCCGCGGCGTAATGGTGGATCGCCCGACGCCAATTCAATGGAATCAGGCTGTCCACACACCCGACTTTTCCGCCGGCTCCATGTTCGGGTGTATGCCACCGCGTGACGTGTTGCTGACAGTCGGCAACGAGATACTCTCGGCCCCAATGTCATTTCGGTGTCGCTACTTTGAGTACCTGGCCTATCAGCCTTTGATGCAGCACTACTTTGACGCCGATCCGGATTTTCGCTGGGAACAGGCACCGCGCCCGCGGCTCTCGGAGGATTCCTACCAGTCTGGCTATTTCGATGAGATAACCATTGATGAGCGCTTGCAGCGCACCGCCAATCTGGATTTCGTCACCACAGAGTACGAGCCGTTATTCGACGCCGCCGACATCATGCGGCTGGGCAAGGACCTGTTTTGCCAACACGGCTTGACCACCAATCGTCGCGGTATGCAGTGGCTGCAACGTCACTTCCCCGATCACAGGGTGCATTCGGTTAACTTCCCGGGAGACCCCTACCCCATCCATATCGACGCGACATTTGTACCGTTGCGGCCGGGGCTGATCATCAATAACCCCAACCGCCCGCTGCCTGATGACCAACGCCAGATATTCAACAGCAACGACTGGGAGATCGTCGACGCCGCCACACCGGTGCACAACTCACCACCGCCGCTTTGCTACTCAAGCGTCTGGCTCTCTATGAATTGCCTGGTGCTCGATCACAAGACCGTCATCGTCGAGGCGAGTGAACACAATCAGATGGAACAGATGGACAAACTCGGTATGGAAGTTCTGCCGTTGCCTTTCAGGGACGCCTATCCGTTCGGTGGGGGTCTGCACTGCGCGACCGCCGACGTACGCCGAGAAGGTGCTTGCGAGGACTACTTCCCGAAACAGTCGGGCAAGACGCGCGTTTAACGACCCGACGTTGATTTGCCCGGTATCAAGCCGGGCAGATACCGGGCGCCGACCTTTGCATCAGGCAGCGCGGATACTAACGGCAGTGTCGTGAAACACTGCACCACCGTTGGGCTGCCCTGGCACCGAACTCACCAGCGCATTGACGCCGACACCGTTTTCGTAAGCACTGTTGGGCCAGATACTCTCCAGCACCACTACGCCGGTTTGCAATCCATCGAAAGACTCAGCGTGCACAACGATTTCGCCGTGTTGGCTGCGCAATTGGATTCGTTGCCCGTCATTAACTCCAAGTTCGTGAAGATCCGCCGAATGGATTTTCAGCGTCGGGCGCCCCTCGCGTTTCAGTGAGCCGGGCGTCTCGGTAAATGTAGTATTAAGAAACTGCCGTGCAGGTGCCGCAACCAGCCGAAACGGGTAATCATCAGACGCCTTATCGATGACGTCGTGGTGATCCGGAAACTCCGGCAGATCATTAAAATTCGCACCCACACGAGACCAATCCGGCGAGAAGTGAAATTTCTTGTCCGGCGTGCCAAATCCGCTTAGAAAATTGGCGTCGTCAAATTCCAGTGCGCAGTCGTGCCAGTGTTGCTTGTGCAAATCTTCCGCACAGGGATAATCTGAACGTGCAAGCGTCTGCTCGATCATCTCCCATTCGCTCATTCGAAATCCTGGATGGTCAAGATCGAGCCGCTCAGCCAGTCCCGACAATACCTGATGATTGCTGCGACACTGCGCATAGGGCTCGATCACTTTTCTAGCCACCTGCAGGTAGGTATGGCCACCGGCTTTGTAGATGTCATCGTGCTCGAGAAACATGGTGGCCGGGAGCACCACATCAGCGAACCGGGCAGTGTCAGTCATGAACTGCTCGTGCACGCACAGAAAAAGATCCTCTCTGCCAAGCCCTTTGCAGACCTTGTGCGACTCAGGTGCCACCACCGCAGGATTAGTGTTCTGCATCAGCATGCCCATGATCGGTGGTCCGTCGCCCAGCGCGTCCGAATCACCCAGCAGTATGTCTCCGATTCTCGATTGATCCAGCACACGCGCTGGGGGATTGCGAGAATCACTGGCATCGATCAATGATGCGTCGATATGGTAGATCGCGGCATTGGAGTACAGGGCGCCACCGCCACGGTTTTTCCACGCACCGGTAATCGCCGGCAGACAGGTCACCGCATGCATGGCCACGGCACCGTTGCGACTGCGCGTGAAACCGTAACCTGCCCGAATGAAACTCTTATCGGTTGCTCCGTAGAGTCTTGCAAAGGCGATGATGTCCTCGGCCGCAATACCCGTTATTGCCGCTGCCCAATCGGGTGTCTTCGCGTCGATGTGCTGACGAAATCGATCAGAGTAGTCCGTGTACCGGCCCAGGTAATCAAGATCGGCGCCTGCTTCATTCAACAGCACATGCATCACCGCACAAGCGAGTGCGCCGTCAGTGCCTGGGCGCGGCATCAGATGAATATCGGCCTGCTTTGCTGTGGCCGTTGCGTAGGGGTCAACGACAACCAATTTGGCCCCTTTTTTTCGAGCCGCGCTGATGTGGTGCATCAGATTGACCTGGGTATGGACTGGATTGCCACCCCACACCACCACCAGTTCGCTATCGCTGATTGCGCGTGGATCAGAACCGCGCTTGCTCCCGGTGCCAGCCAACCAACCCGCATCGGCAAGCGTTATACAAAAGGTGGAATGTTGCTGGCTGGTCGACAGACAATTTCGCAGTCGATCGAGCCCGTCCCGTTGCACCAGCCCCATCGTTCCCGCATAGTGGTAGGGCCAGATCGCCTCGCTGCCGAATCGATCGATAATGTGCCTGAACCTCTCGGCCACAAGATCCAGTGCACTATCCCATGAAACCTGCTCAAACTCACCGGCCGCCCCATGCTTGCCATTGCGCCTAAGCAACGGTGTCGACAATCGATCCGGGTGGTGCACGCGTTCGGCATAGCGTGCAACCTTGGCGCAAACCACGCCCGCCGTGTAGGGATTGTCGGCGCCGTATACTCGACCAATCGTATGCTCATCAATTCGCTCGACTTCCAGTGCACAGGTGCTGGGACAGTCGTGTGGGCAGGTAGAATGGTATCGTGCGGGGCTGGCGCTGCTACTCATTGTCGGCGTACCGGTTTTCGGTTGGCGGGTCGTCTCGCGATGACTCCATCATAGGCAGATTACATCAACTTGCAACCACCTGATCACTCGCCACTGCCCGCACAATCGCCGCCCACTGACACTCAGGGCAACCGGCGTTACACCTTGTTGATCGCCATGCTGCTGATGGTGGTGGCGACCATTGCCCTGTCGTCAATGCACGGTCTCGTGCGGCACGCCAGCACGCAGATGAACATTTTCACCATTGTGTTCTTTCGCAATCTGTTCGGACTACTCGCCGTGGCACCGCTGGTTATGCGCAATGGTGCGCGTTCTTTGCAGACTCAGCGGTTTGGATTGCATGCGATTCGTGCGTTTACCGGGGTGTTTGCCATGTTGCTGTGGTTTCAGGCACTCGCAACAGTACCCATCGCGACCGCCACCGCACTAAGCTTTTCGGCCGCAATATTCACCACGATCGCCGCGGCGTTGTTTTTAGCAGAGAAAGTTCGGACCAGACGCATCGTCGCTATCGTCGCAGGCCTTGCGGGCGTGTTGATTGTTCTGCGCCCTGCCAGCGATTCGTTCAACAGCTATGCGCTATTGGTGCTGCTTTCGACGATGTTCTGGGGCACCAGTGTGGTAATAGTCAAAAGCCTGTCCAGCACGGAACAAACTGCCAGTATCGTAGCGTGGAATGCGATTCTGCTAACGCTGCTGTCACTGCCCTTCGCATTGTGGGCACAAGAGTGGCCCACACTTGCCCAGCTACTGCCTTTGCTGGCAATCGGTGCGCTCGGCACAATCGGGCATCTGTGTATGGTTGGCGCTCTGGCGCGGGCCGATTCGACTGCTGTGATGTCGCTCGATTTTCTGCGCCTGATCTGGACGATCGCGATTGGCTACTGGTTTTTCGCGGATCAGACGGATGTCTGGACGATTACCGGAGCGATGGTGATTTTCTCCAGCGGTGTCTACATTCTTTTTCGCGAATCCCGTCTCAGACATCAATCTGGCACACGCTGATCTACGACATTCAAGCGCGCGCGCCCGGCCTCCAACTCGATCCAGCTGACGAAAAACCAGGCACTGACAACGCCGGGCACAACCAATGGCAGCCCGGCGTTGATTTGAGCATTAAAGAGAGGAGATCTTGATCAGGCCTTCTGGATTGATCTCACCGGTGACCGGCACAACGCTATCGGATTTTCCCGACAGCAATCGGTGCAGTGCCATCAAGGTCGGCGATTCCAGTGCCAATGCCAGTTGCTCGCTATTCAACGACAAGACGAAATCATTCATCGCCGCCACTGCCGTGTTGTAGTCGACAGCTGAATTACCCAAAAGTGATACCTGGACTTCGACATCGCTCAGTTCGAGGCGAAGTTGCTGTTCAAGCGCGCGAATCGCAGGCTCAATTTCGCCTCCCGTCGCTGAGAGTGCATCGCTGATTAATCTGATGCTCTGCTCTGGTACGGCAATGCTGTCACCGGTAACCGTCGGCACCGAACGCTGCACCCGAATCGAGCGAAGGTTGCTCACCACCTGGCGGGAAATTTCTGTCGACAAATCCGTCGGGTTGCCCGTGCTATTGTCATCCGAGGGTGCCAGTATGTCGCCGACACCAGCCAGGCTCGAATCCGGTAACACCACGGGACCTTTGCCGGCCAAAGCCACAGTCGAGACAACGACAAGGGTTAATCCAAAACCACTGCCTTTTACGAATTTAATAAAACGCATCACGTTGACCTTCTCCGAAATAGATTGAGATGAGAGTGTCATCAAAAGTTGAGGCTGTAGCCGAGCGTACCCTGGAAGCGGGCGCCATCCGGAGTCAGATCTGTGATATCCGAGAAACCCACGGTCAGCACCAGTGGCAGGCTGAACGGCGCCGCCGATGCAGCTACACCAAGACTTCGTCCCGTCCAACTGCCAATGACGGAAACCTGCTGTCTGACGCGCATGCTCACGCTGCCGAACAGATTTGGCGTGTTGTCGCCATCGTCAATTGCACTCTGCGATCGAAAACTACCAGTGCCGATACCAAGCGACGCAGTCAGAGGCATCCGCCGTTCGGTATTCAAATCAAATCGACGCGTAAGCACACCATAGAACGTATCAGCCGCGTTTTCCGCAGCGCCCCACGCGATGGGATTTGACCAGCCGAGCGCAACCGCAACCTTGCCAGCATCGGGGAAGTAACGATGCACCTTCACGCCGATCGAACCGTCCTCGGCAAACTCATCTCGCAGACTGATAATGGCGGCATTAATCTCAACACCAATGCTCTCAGTTGCATCGCCAAAACCGATCCCGAAACTGGAAGAACCGTCCAGATCGGTGTTGTTGCCGGCCGTCACACCGGCAATACCAATGTAGGCCTCTCGACTGTCGGCGCCATAGGCACTGGGAGTCAGGAAACCTGAAGATGGAGCCACCGCGCGTCGATCGTGAAATGAATCGGCATCAATTAACAGCAAGCGTCGAATTTCATCGTCGCTCAGTGTGCCGCTGCCCGCGCCAGCCGCTACTCGCGACTGATTGGTCGGACCTTCAGATGGCAAACTGGGCAAAGCTTCCTGCAACCCGGCACAACCATGAACAACCAATGAGCAAAGTCCTATCGCCATTGCGCAGATGCGCTTGGAGCGCTGTAACAGAACCATTTCTAACCTCACGAGAAATACTAAGATGGAGTCGGCACTATTGGTGCCATAGTTTACCGCGGAGCGATAATTGTAGTTCTCATGTCACTGCGCCTTCATTGTTTAACCGGACTGTAAGTCGTTGAATAAATGCACCAACAACTCCCGTCGAGTTGCAAGTCCGGTAAAAGCAAACAAGTGTAAACACTCTCTGCTCCGATACAATACGAGCTTCTTTTAATAGTGTCTGATTTTTCGGGCCATAGTGCATCCAAGCGAAATAAACTGCCTATCCTGGCAATCCATACCGCTCACTCAGTTGCACACATCCTAATTCCGGGCAATTAATTCCGGGCGATCAAAATCGACGATCATCGGGTCGGCGTGACAACTTCGCATGTACTGCAATAGATCCGACGCGCCGAGTGTCGTCGTCATAGAGTTATCGCACGGATGAAAATGTAATGGGTGAAGATCGAGCAACTGGCGATCGAGAATCGCGGTCACCTGGCGCCCCGTGTCATTGATCACCGCAAGCGGTGTCACCGCGCCGGGAATGACCCCCAGAAATTTCATCAAACGCTGCGGACTGGCGAAGCTCGGCTTGCCCATTTCGAGCAATTCTCCCAATGCCTTTAGATTGACAACGCGATCCTCATGCAGGGTAACGAGAATCATGCGCCCTTTTTTATTACGCAGAAAAAGGTTTTTGGAGTAGCCGCCCGGAACCCCGTCACGCACTGATTTGGAATCCTCAACGGTTCGAAGTGGTCGGTGCGACACTGAGTGGTGCTCGATCCCGAGTTCATTCAGCCTGGCAAACACATCGTCGGGTAATGCGGGATCGGAACCGTCGGCCAGCCTGCGCTCTATGCTCTGTTTATCGTCCACGTTAACCATCCTGTGCGTAACGACGCGCTAAGAACTCATACGTCGCACGCACTCCCATGGCCTCGCCACCGACAGGTCTGCCCGGCCGCGCACGATTGTTGAACGCCATGATGTCGAAGTGAATCCACGGTATTTTTCGATCGATGAATCGCTGCAGGTACAGGGCGGCTGTGATCGCGCCCCCAAAAGGCGTACTGGCGGCATTCTGTACATCGGCGACGTAGCTTTTTAGCATGTTGTCGTAACCAGCGTGCAAGGGTAACTGCCAGGCTGGATCGTGCACGGCCTCTGCCGCGTCCAGCAACTCCGCTGCGACACGACGATCGTTGCAAAAATAGGCTGCTATCTCGGTACCGACTGCCACTCTGGCGGCGCCTGTCAACGTCGCGAAATCTATCATCAGATCGGGTTTCTCCGCGCTGGCTTCGCTCAGCGCATCGCACAAAACCAGACGTCCTTCCGCATCAGTGTTATCGATTTCTACCGTAATCCCGGAACGTGTTCGAATGACATCGCCCGGCCGAAAGCTGTTGGCCGATATTGCATTTTCAGCCGCAGGGATCATCAAGCGCAACCGCACTGGCAAATCCATCGCCATGATCATACTGGCAAGCCCGATTGCGTGCGCAGCACCCCCCATATCCTTTTTCATTTGCCGCATGCCGGCGGCGGGTTTTATATCGAGGCCACCGCTGTCAAAGGCGATGCCTTTGCCAATCAGCGTCACCAACGGCATTTTCTCATTGCCCCACTGCAGCTCCAGCAGTCGAGGCAAATTGACACTTGCCCTTCCAACCGTATGGATACAGGGGAAATTCTCAGTAAGCAAATCCTCACCAACAATTTCCCGAAACTGCCCGCCATGAGTCTGTGCCAGTTGCTCCACCTCTGCAGCGAGGTGCTGCGGCATCATGTCTTCTGCCGGGGTATTGATCAGATCTCGCACGCGTGCGGTTGCAGCGACCGTTTCCAGAATCTGCAAATGGTTTGCCGCAGCAGGCAACTTAAGGCGAGCCGCAGCTCGAGGGGCAGACTTGTAACGGGTAAATTGATACGCCCCCAGGCCCCAGCCTAACGCAAGACTGTCGATTCTGGTGCGCACGCCAGTGCCCTCCAACTGGTACAGCCCTTCCGGTAAACGCAACGGCAAATCAGCCACCGCAAACGGATCATCCAGGTCGGCCACGCAATACAAAAATCGCTCAACGCCCGCATCGAGATCGGAATCGGGCAGCGCGCAGAGTTGTTCCGGCCTGGCCGAAAATCCATTGATCTCAAGCCAGTTGCAATGTGCTGGCAACAATTTCTTTTTAAACCGAGCGAAAGCTGCGGGCACAACAAGCGTAATCGGCACCGCGACAGAGCGCCCGGCGAGTACGAAAAGATCAGACATTTCTTACCTGTTCTCGGGAGATGTGACAATGAGGCGGCGCACCGCCAGAGCTGACGTACAGCAGCCCGGATAAAAACACTAATATACCACTTGTTAACCCCGCCGGTGTGCAGAGGATAACTCACGAGTATCCTGCCTCTGGCTGCTTTACGAGCCAGAGAGGCCGGTTAGAACAAGGCTGACGGCTTCAATTGAGAAACTCGATGTTCAGACCGCTCTCGACATCAAAGAGATGAATATTCTCGCGCACAACAGCCAGATTGATTATCGATTGCTGCGACTGATGAACGCCGATCAAACTGGCCGTCAATGCGGATTCTGTCTGCTTCAGCCGTCCATGCATAAGCGTATTGGCGCCCAGCGGTTCGGTGAAGCCGACCTCCAGTTCAATCGGGCCCGCACTATCGACAATGAGATGCTCTGGTCTAATACCGATTTTCACATCACCTCGATAATCCAATTCACAGGGAACAACCGCACCATTACCGAGCGTCACATTGCCATTGGCCAGTTTAGCGTCAAAAATATTCATCGCCGGGCTACCGATAAACTGCGCCGCAAACAAGGTTCTTGGATTCTGGTAAACCTCAAGTGGCGTACCAATCTGCTCGGCAACCCCCTCATTCATTACTATCATGCGGTCGGCCATCGTCATCGCCTCGACCTGGTCGTGCGTTACATAAAGCGCAGTGACACCCAACTTTGACTGCAACCGCTTTATCTCAAGCCGCATCTGCACCCGCAGTTTGGCATCGAGGTTTGAAAGCGGTTCATCAAACAGGAACACTGCCGGTTCGCGCACAATGGCACGCCCCATCGCCACCCTTTGGCGCTGCCCGCCCGATAGTTGCCGTGGCTTACGATCAAGGAACGCTTCCAGTTGCAACAACCTGGCTGCCTCCTCAACTTTTCGATCGATCTCCGCTTTGGGCACCCTGGCTATGCGCAGGCTGTAAGCCATATTCTTGCGGACTGACATATGCGGATATAGCGCATAATTCTGAAATACCATGGCGATATCCCGGTCCATCGGCTCTTTCTCGTTAACTCGCTGATCGCGAATCCTCACTTCACCCGACGAGACCGACTCCAGCCCCGCAACCATTCGCAGCAGTGTCGATTTTCCACAGCCTGATGGCCCGACAATAACGATGAACTCACCATCATCTATATCGACACTGATTCCCTTTATCACCTCGGTTTTAGAAAAAGACTTCCGGACCTCATCAAGCGAAACGGTTGCCATATTATTTCTCGCTTTCCAGCAGACCACGAATAAACAGCTTTTGCATCGAAATCACAACAATCACCGGAGGAATCATCGCAAGAATCGATGTCGCCATTATCACGGGCCAGTCAGCGGTATCGTCGCCTGACGGAAACATCTGCTTGATCCCCATCACAATAGTATTCATGGAAGGGTCGGTAGTGATAAGTAGTGGCCAGAGATACTGATTCCAGCCATAAATAAACAGAATGACGAACAGCGCAGCGATATTGGTTCGACTCATCGGCAACACAATATCGAAAAAGAACCGCAGGGGTCTGGCGCCATCAACCCTCGCCGCTTCTGCGAGCTCGTCGGGGATGGTCATGAAAAATTGCCTGAACAAAAAAGTTGCTGTCGCCGATGCTATGAGGGGGAAAATAAGCCCTGAGTATGAATTCAACATGCCGAACCCGGCAACCACCTCGTAGGTGGGCACAATACGTACCTCTACCGGCAACATTAACGTGAGAAAAATCATCCAGAAAAACAGAGTCCGACCGGGAAAACGAAAATAGACAATAGCAAACGCCGATATCAACGAGATAGCGATCTTTCCGAGTGCGATCCCGATAGCCATAATCAGGGAATTGACGAGCATTGTCGTCACAGGGACATTGATACCGGCATTGAGTGCACGGCTGTAGTTCTCGATGAAATGATCACCCGGCATCAATGGCATCGGCGGTTTCACGATTTCCGGCTGAGTTACCGTTGAAGCGACAAACGCAAGCCAGATCGGAAAAAATATAACGAACACACCGGCTATCATCACCAGGTGCGACAACCACAAGCTTCGGCCACGCTTTTCTACCATTCCATTGGGCAGAGTATCGTGAGTGCTCATTAGTAGTGCACCCGTTTTTCCAGATACTTAAACTGAATAATGGTCATCAGACCAACCACCACTAAAAGTACGACTGACTGAGCAGCCGATGAACCAAGATCCTGTCCGACAAATCCATCGGAAAAAACTTTGTATACCAATATAGTCGTTGCCTGCTGTGGGCCTCCCGAGGTAATCGTATGTATGACACCAAAGGTCTCGAAAAACGCATAGACGATATTGACTACCAGAAGAAAAAATGTCGTCGGCGATATCAGTGGCAATACAATAGTAAAAAAACGCCGTGTGAATCTTGCCCCGTCTATCGCTGCTGCTTCTACGACTGACTTGGGCACGGCCTGCAAAGCGGCAAAAAAGAAAAGAAAATTGTAGCTCACTCTTCCCCATGCCGATGCCACCACCACCAGCCCCATTGCCTCGCCATCATTCAGAACATGGTTCCAGTCGTAACCCAGCTGCCCCAGATACCATGACACCACACCCACTCGAGTGTTAAACATAAAAAGCCAGAGTACCCCGGCCACCGCGGGCGCAACTGCGTAAGGCCAAATCAGTAACGTTCGATAGACCGTCGCACCTTTGATCAATCGATCCGCAACGACCGCGAGCAACAGTGCAGGTATCAATGATGCGAGGGTAACCAGTATCGAAAAAATCGCCGTCGTCACGAATGAGGCGCGATAGTAACTGTCGGCAAACAGAAACTCGAAATTACCGAGCCCGACAAACTGCGATGAAAGCCCGAATGGATCCGGAATAAAAAGGGACTGCCAGATTGCCTGGCCGGCCGGATAAAAAAAGAATACTGCGGATATCAATAATTGTGGAAAAACGAGTAACAGCGGGAGTAACCAGCCTTTGAACGTTACCCGTTTTTCCATGACTACACCGACCTACTTGTTGGCTTGTTCAAACCGACGCAATAGCTTGTTACCACGTTCAACTGCACTATCGAGAGCAACCTGTGCGGTTTTATCGCCAGACCAGACAGCCTCGAGCTCCTCATCGATGATGCCGCGAATCTGATCAAAGGAGCCAAGACGCAAACCTTTGGAATTGGCTGTTGGTGCCTTGGCTGTCATCTGGATAACCGCTATATCGGTTCCCGGGTTCTTGTCGTAGAAACCGTCTGCCTTGGTCTTGTCACCGGCTGCAGCAGTAATGGGCAAGTAGCCAGTATCCTGATGCCATTTGGCCTGAATATCCGCGGTGGACAAAAAGTTCAGGAATGCCGCTACGCCTTTATACTCATCTGCCTCGTGCCCCTCCATAACCCACAGAGATGCACCGCCAATGATGGTGTTCTGCGGCGCACCTTCGGAGCCCTCCCAGTAGGGCAAAGGTCGAACCGCAAACTCAAACTGTGCCTCTTTGCTGATACCGGCATAACCTGCTGAGCTTTCGGTAAACAACGCACATTCACCGGCACGGAAGTTCGCACCGCCTTCATTGCGTCGACCGGCGTACATGAACTTACCGTCCTTAGCCCAATCACCCATTGTCTGAATGTGCTGAACCTGAAGTTCGCCATTGAACGCAAGCTCGGTATCCAGCGCAGCAAAGCCGTTATCCTTTGTTGCAAATGGTGTGTTGTGATAGGCGGAGAGGTTTTCCAGATGTATCCAGCTCTGCCAGGCGGTTGTCAGCGGACACTCGCTACCGGCCGCCTTGACCTTATCGAGTACTTCACCGACTTTCTGCCAGGTTGAAAGATCGACCTCCGGATCGACATCCGCGGCTTTCAACGCATCCTTGTTGACCCACAATACCGGTGTCGATGAATTAAATGGCAGCGAGAGCATTTTGCCGTCAGTCGTGGTGTAGTAACCCTTCACCGATCCTATGTAAGCTTCCGGATCAAAGCTTGCGCCTGCTTCGGCCATCACTTCATGAATTGGCTTGATCGCTCCCTTGGCGCCCATCATCGTGGCGGTGCCAACTTCAAACACCATCAGAATATGCGGCTGCTCTTGTGCACGAAATGCGGCTATCCCGGCATTCAGCGTTTCTGAATAGTTGCCTTTATGCGAGGCGACTATTTGATAATCGCTCTGGCTGCCGTTGAACGTTTCCACTTGCTCGGCGACGAGTTCTCCAAGACGCCCGGTGAACGCGTGCCAGAACTGAACTTCAGTTGCAGCAAAAGCGGTTGGCCCACACATCACTGATGCAGCAAGTGCACCTAAGGCAAAGGATTTGAGTTTGGATTTCAAGATGTTTTCCTCGTTTTAAAGTTAACCTGACTCGCTACCGGCTCACGCTCACAAGTGAGTAGATGTCACGACTGCATGTGCACAACCGGCACGTCTCAATCACAGTCACTCGACTCATACCTGATCTGCCATATCGGGCGAGCCAATCCAGATGTGCAGTGCCGGAATTCTATCGATTGGAAAGCAGCCACAAACGTCGCGGATTGTCGATGACTGAGCTGAAAACACAGCAGAAACCCATTAAACACTCTTTGCATATCGAATGCAAAATGTTTGGTCAGCGGCGAAACTACGGGTCCACGCTAAACCTTTTGCGATAGATAACCGATGGCTTCGATCACCGGCGACAGCCACTTCCAGCCAACAGGAAATGTGCGCGTAGTCAAGGTTGAGGCCTGAGTCTATATGGGGCCATAGTCAGCGGCAACAAATCACCTGACAGATCAGCTGTATCCGCAATACATTCAGTTGGCAGAACGCTCCTGGTAGTGCGAAAAGGCGCCGCGGTTGCGCGATAATATATACTCCGCAGCCGCCACCGGCGGATAGTCACCGGTTGCCGGCAATCCCAGATCGGCCGGATCGACGATCGCCTCGGGATCCGGGTCGTAAAAGACGGCGATCGAGTAGCGATCAGCAGGCGAGTCATTTCGAACCCTGTGCCGGGTGGAAGGCAAGCTGCCGTTCGTCCAGCGCTCAAGTAAGTCCCCGATATTAACGACCAGCGTACCTTCGATCGGTGGCGCAGCAACCCAGTTGCCGTCGCTAAAAAGCACCTGGAGTCCGGCCGTCTCCTGCAATAGCAACGTGACGCACCCAAAATCACTGTGGGCGGCAACGCCAAACTGATCTGCGTCGCCCCTGGTTGGCGGATACCGCAGCAACTGACCGCGCAGCATTGGATTGCGGTAATGCCGGGCAAAAAAGTCTTCGCTGGCACCCAGTCGCAACGCCATGGCCCGCAGCAACAGATCACCGATTCGCCCAATCATGGCAGCATAGTCCAGCACTGCCGGCTTTAGCGAAGCGAGCGCCTGCGGCCACTGGTTTGGCCCGCACAACGGCACGCCAGCCAACACCCGTGGATCATCAGCGCTGATTTCAGGCCCCCAGAAGAAAACTTCTTTCTGATCACTGCGTGCAGCACCGTGCATACGTGCCTGACCGGATGCCAGGTAACCGCGATTTTTGACATCAATCGCAACTTGAGCTTTTTCGCCGTCAGATTGCGCAAAAAACCGTCGCTGTTCCCGTCTGACGGCCTCGATTATGTTAGCTTGCAGCTGATTACCCCGGACATAAAAAAAGCCGCATTGCGTTGTCGCTGCCTCGATTTGGTTCGCCAGTGCCTGCACGCCGGCCGCGTCCACGGCCGTGTCGAGATCGAGAATTGGAAGATCGGGCATAGAAACCGCTGTCCATTGATCATGTGTCGCTCATGATACGTGCAATGCAATTGCGAACAAACCGTTGAACGCGTTTTAGCCTGACAACAAATTTAGAAACGATAAACGATGACTGACGCCCTCTCCCAAATGCTGGCTGACAAGCCGTATATTCTCGCCGATGGCGCTACCGGCACCAACCTATTCAGCATGGGGTTGCAGACCGGCGATGCGCCGGAATTCTGGAACGTCGATCATCCGGATCGCGTCTCACGCCACTATCGCAGTTTCATCGAGGCGGGTTCCGACCTCGTTCTAACCAATACATTCGGTGGCAATCGCTATCGCCTGGCGCTGCATCAGGGCCAGGATCGGGTGCGTGAACTGAACTATGCCGCCGCAAGCCTGCTGCGCGAAGCGGCCGATCAGGCAGAGCGCAAGGTGTTGGTCGCGGGCGATATCGGGCCGACCGGGGAGATCTTCGCCCCTGCCGGTACGCTGTCTGTCGAGGCAGCAACAGAGGCATTTGCAGAACAGGCACAGGCACTTGCCGATGGTGGCGCCGATCTCATCTGGATCGAGACCTTGTCATCGCTGGAAGAAGTTGAGGCGGCGTTCGCGGGCGCCAGAACCACTGGCCTGCCGTTGGTATTCACGATGAGCATAGATACCAACGGACGAACCATGATGGGCATCACCGCAGCGGATGTGATCAGCACGTCCGTCGACAAGATACCCGATCTCGTTGCGTGCGGAACCAACTGCGGTGTGGGTGCGGCCGAAGTCGTTGCGGCGATGTTAAATATGCGCAATGCCTGCGAAAGCATTCCCGCCCAACCGGCGCTGGTCGCGAAAGCCAACTGCGGCATTCCGGAATATGTCGATGGCGAGATTGTCTACAACGGCACCCCGGAACTCATGGCGCAATACGCTCGGCTCTCGTTCGATGCCGGCGCCAGAATCATCGGCGGCTGCTGTGGCACCACACCCGACCACATTCGCGCAATGCGCGATGCGCTCGAAGGTCATGAAGTCGGCCCGGTCCCCGATCTCGACTCGATTCTGGCAACACTGGGCGAGGTATCAGCCGGCGCAATCTCGCAGCTGGGCGGCGATATGAGCGTCGCCGGCGGATCGGTATCCGGACGCGCTGGCCGCGGTTCACGCCGGCGCCGCAAGGCTTCCTGACACAGGCAACTCAGGTCATGGATGACTGGGTTGCCGATACCGTGGCGCGTTGAGGCTGATTTTCGCGCTTGCCGAGAAAAACGTGACGATAGGCCACGTAAGTGTAGGCGCCAAATAACGGCATGGCGGCAAACGCCATCGCCAGCGCGACCTCGCTTAGCATGAAGGTCAGCAAAAAAATGAAAAACGGCACATAGCTGGCCATCATCACGACCAGCAAATTTCTCTGCTCGGCCGTTTTGGCCAATTTGAGTGAGTCGAATAAACCCAGCGGGTGAAACACCGCGAGCGGCAGCAAGAACCACAGGCCGGCGACCATCACGCAACAGTACAGGACAAATAGATTCATCGTCCCGGTCGACAGCCAATGCAACAACTGGAAACCGACATTTCCGGTGTAATCATTGACCGGCACGTCGAGCGTAATCTTACTGGCTATCAGTGCCGCAGCGAACCAGATCAGCGTATAGACGACGCTCGTCACCAGCAGCACAACCACAGCACTCAACAAGCCTCGATAACACTCTACGAGCGACGACTCACGAGAATGATCCGCATCCCGTGCGATCACGATGCACACCGCCACACTGGCATGGCACGCCAAAAGCCCGACAAAAAAGGTCAACCAGGATGTGGCCTGCAGTATGTGGGCAACATAGAAATAAAGCCCTGACAGGACAGTGAAAATCAGTGCGCGACGACGTAACAGAGCAAACGCTTCACGCTGCCAGTGCCTGACATCTGCCAACTCCACCTGCATCGGTTCAAGAGGTGCTGACATCGAACCTCCCGCCTTCAATCGCGGCTGGTGCCAACCGCTGCCTTGCGACCCACTGAACATGCTTCGCGACGGCTGTGTCAGCCTGCAACAGCGTGAGCGTGTACAGATATTTACCCAAATGCATTTCTGAGAACAACCGGTGCAGCCCACGATGGCACTGCCGGCAAATGTTAATACCGGCATTAAGCTGGTCGCGCGTGAAGTTGCGTTGATAGTGCTTGCGTCGGTGCAACTTGCGAGGAATCAGGTGATGCCAGGTCAATGCGGTGTTGCGCTGACACAGCACACACGCGCCGAACTTGAGTCGCTCATGCATGACGATAGAGGATAGCCCAACCACACTGAACCGGAAAGCAGGCCGTCATCACGCGGCTGCCATCCGCTGCAGGGTCTCGGCAAGGTGGGCCATATCCGGGATCTCTACCGTTCGCTCAGACAGCGAAATTGGAAGCCTTTCCGGGTTGTACAGCACAGACTCCATGCCAGCCGCGTCCGCAGCCCTTATGCCGACCTCGCTGTCTTCGATGACAATGCAATCACTGTCCGGAAATCCCATTGCGCGGGCGGCGTGCGAGAATAATCCGGGGTCCGGCTTGAACTTCCCCACCTCGTAGGCGCTGAAAATGTTATCGCCAAAGAAATGCTCCAGCCCGGTAACAGCCAGCGCTGTCCGCAGTTTTTCCATCGGCCCGTTGGACGCCACGCAAATTGGCTGATCCAGCTTTTCCAGCGCCTCGACGATCCCCGCAATTGGCTGCAGTTGCCTGCCGAAGAGTTCCAGCGCTCGGTCGCGGAAGCGATCTACAAATTTGTCATCGAGCGTCACACCGTATTGTTGCTGGAGTTCTTCCAGTTCAAGACTGAGCTGCCAGCCCCGATAGCGCTCCAGCAAAGGTGCGGCGTCGATGTCGATGCCACTTTCAGACAACTCTGCGGATAACGCCTGGCAGTTTAGAAACTCGCTGTCGACGAGCGTGCCATCACTATCGAATATAAGGCATTTCAAGAGTTTACAGCCAGAACAGCCGAAACGTATAGGCGCATGGGAAGGATCAATAGCGAGCGGAAACCGCCTATTTTACCATTCGCTCAAACGCATTCGATGGCGTCAGCGACGTCCGCAGGACAGTCCGTACCATGGCAACCGCTGGCGCAGTGCCTCATTGTCGCCACTACAGGCCGAGCGCACCAGCGCCTGCAATTGCTTTACCCGCTGTCGGGAGGTCGGATCGTTGGAGCGCTTGATCTGCTTGCGATAGATTTCCAGCATCGCCAGTTCGCCGTGCTCATCATGAACGCTAGCACCCAGCTCAGGCGCGGCCTTGGCTGCAGCTCGCGGTGGTTCGGCAGCAGTAGCAAGCAGCCTCCGCAACTTGTCAATGCCGGCAAGATGCTGGCGCCGCAGGCAATCGCCAGGGCGAGAAGAACTTCTGCAGCGGCGCGCGAACCCGTTGCGCAAACTCGATAGCGCCCCCCCATCCTGCTGCTGACCCTGGCGAACCTCGTCAGCGAGCGCGTTGAACTCGCGACCCAGTGCCAGCAACTGCGTGTCGCTGCACATCGTCCGTTCGAGCACCGTGTGAACGCGTGAACAGTCGACCGCTTGACCGCGATCCGGAAAAACGGCAAGGCCAGCCGCCAAAGCGATCACTACAGCAATTCTCAATTGGCACCTCCCTCGCAAAATGTTCCACACACGTATTGGACGCCCTATGATGGCACAGTCGCTCATTAGAGACCGTGTGTCCGTCGTGAGGTTCCGGGGCATTGTTTCGGCCCAGTACGCATTCTCTTGAGCGAAAAGACCCTAACGCCTTGAAATCGAGCGGTTGTTAACCTATATTCCGCATCGCGCGCACGATTCGAATAACGAAATCTGGCAAACGACGATCAACGCCAGCCCCTTCTCGCCAGAGCGATCAGGCACAGCTCCCCGTCCGCGGCCCGAGCTTTCGCCAAACACATGAAACCCGGCCGCCCGTTTAGCCAACATGTGACGTCTCACGAGC